>JAGXLC010000141.1 GCA_018334875.1 Bacteroidales bacterium
TAATTAATTTCTAAATTCTGCAGACTATTGGTTCTTACCAAAATTAACTCACGGATTTTGGGTAATTATAGACATATCTGTAAGGTTGATAATATGTTCATAACTTTTCTAATTTCAACTTTTTAATTTATATAATAATTTGCTTTTTTGTTTCAAAAATGCACCATGGAAGATAATGAAGCAACGTCGCAAAAGCAGAAAAAAGTACCCTATTACCGCAAACCAGAAGACCTTAGTATAGATGAATGGCAAGCTGCCTTAAGAAAACAGTTTGCCGCCGACCAGGACTTTGACATAAAAAATATTGGCAATCATCCGGTATTTTCGGATTTTGAGGTTTATAATCCAAAATCTGAAAAAACCTACAAAGTATCTATCCGGGATAACGTACAGAGCCACAATTTCTGTTCCTGCCCTGATTTCAAGGTAAATGGGCTGGGTACCTGCAAACACATTGAAAATGTACTGTTAACCCTGAAGAAAAAAAAGAGCAACTGGAAATATTTCAATCAAACCCAACCCCATGCTTACGCCTCATTGAGCATATATTACGGAAAAGAAAGAAGTCTTCGGTTAAAGCCGGGGAGTGAGAACGGCGAGAAAATTAAACAACTCTTTAATCCCATTATTAACAATGAAGGATATATTCAACCCGGCCATATCATGGAGTTGGAGAGATACATTCAGAAAGCCACATCCATTGATCCGAATTTCAGGGTTTACCCCGATGTTTATGAATTTATCCAGGGATGCAAGCAACAAATAGAAAGAGAACGTCTGACTGACAAGATTTTCCCTGAAGGCACAGAAAGTCGCATTTTTGAAGAGCTTATCAAAACAAAACTCTATCCTTATCAAAAAGAAGCCGTGTTAAAGGCTTTTAAAGCAGGGCGAGTACTGATAGCCGATGAGATGGGGCTGGGGAAAACCATACAGGCCATTGCAACCGTTGAATTGTTTGCCCGGTATTCTCAGGTCAGAAGTGTTTTAATTGTATGCCCTACGTCCCTGAAATATCAATGGCAGAAAGAAATAGAAAAATTCACCGACAGAACCACCCTGATGGTTGAAGGCTTAATTCATAAAAGAAAAAAGCTGTATAAACAGGAAGAATTTTATAAGATCATCAGCTACGGGGTTACCAGAAATGATCTGGAACATATCAATGAAGCCTCACCCGACCTGGTTATTCTTGACGAAGCGCAACGAATAAAAAACTGGCAAACAAAAACGGCACAGGCTGTAAAAAAGATCCAATCCCGCTTTGCCCTCGTGCTGACCGGCACGCCGCTTGAAAACCGTTTGCAGGAGCTTCATTCCATCGTGGAGTTCATCGACATGTACAAACTCGGACCCCTGTTTCGCTTCCTTCATAACCATGAAATAACGGATGAAGCAGGAAAGGTTACCGGTTACAGGAATCTGAAATCGATCAACAAAACCCTCGAGCCCATTTTGATCCGTCGGACAAAGAAAGAGATCATTAATCAATTGCCCGGCAGGATCGACAAGAATTTTTTCGTGGAGTTGACCGAGGAACAAATGAAAGACCATCATGCGTATTATGAAAACGTATGCAGACTGGTAAATAAATGGAGGAGACAGGGATTTCTGAATGAAGAAGATCGACAAAATTTGCTGATCAACCTTTCCTGTATGAGAATGACCAGTGATTCAACGTATATTCTCAATCCCCAAAAACGCCATGACAATAAAATCGGCGAACTCATACAGCTCCTGGAAAATGTCATGGAAACCGAGGACAATAAGATTGTGATCTTCAGTGAATGGAAAAAAATGCTTGAACTAGTCATTCAGGCGCTTGAAAAAAGAGGCATCGACTATGTATATTTAAATGGAGACCTTTCCACCAAAGAACGCAAGCGCATAATAAGCAGGTTTCATAGCGAGAAACGTTTAAAAATTTTCCTTTCCACCGATTCGGGCGGACTCGGTCTGAACCTGCAATGTGCCAATGTCATTGTTAATCTCGATCTTCCGTGGAACCCGGCAAAGCTCGAACAAAGAATTGCCCGTGTTTACCGGCTGGGGCAAAATCAACATGTGTATATTTACAATTTCATTTCAAAATACTCCATCGAACACAGAATATTTTACCTGTTAGGTTTCAAGAAATCTGTATTCAGTGGTACGTTGGACGGTGAAAAAGACACGGTCAGATTAGACGATAAAGGATTTATGGAGACCGTGGAGACTTTAACTGAAGTCAACCCGGAGAACGGAAAAGATGCAGCCCCGGGAAAAGAAAAAGTAACAGTCCAGGGAGAGGACCATAGAGAAAATGAAAGGGTAAAAGAATACCAGTCCGATGAAAATGAGCTGTGGAACGATAGAGAAGGGAAAGATAAAAAAGAGAAAGAAGCCGAAGAAAAAGACCTGAATGGGGAAAAATCAGTAACCCGTCAAAAGACCGGGAAACAAAAAGAAGGAATTTTCAGAAGAATTGGAAAAGGATTCAGGAAATTACTGAAAAAATTCAGGTAAAACCTCTAAAATTCCTTTATAACAAAGTCCTGGGGATTCATCACCGAAATGTTTTCTCCGGATTGAGTTAAGACCAGCAACCTGTTTTTTCTGCCGTTTTATAACTATCGGAAGGAACGCTCATCTCAGCAACGGTCCCGATGAGTTTTTTCCCGGCATAACCAGGAAATAAAGGCTTAAAGACAGGGAGTTTGCAGTTGAGAAAATCTTCCACATTAACCGCATGGAGTTATACCATTTCTAATGCGAAGCATATTGACCTTGTCCCAGTAGTTTAAGCATTTTTGCGTGATTGCCAATTGCCTTGAAAAAAGTAGGTTGTGCGCGGTAGGTTACCCCGTATTTAGCTGTGATTTCTTTTACAATGGGGGAGATCTTTTTGTAATGCACATGACAAATGTTAGGGAACAAATGATGTACGGCATGGTAATTCAAACCACCCAGGAGCCACGTAAACACTCTGCTATTGGGGGCATAATCTGAGGTTGCTGTTAACTGATGGACGAGCCAGTTATTCTCCAGATTCCCATTTTCATCGGGCAGGGGATATGCTGAATCAGGTAATATATGGCCAGTTTGAAAAATGACACTAAGCAAAACCCCGGCTATGAAATGCATAATGAAAAAGAACAGGAGGGTCATCCACCACGGGATGGGTAGAACAATCAGGGGAATGACAATAAAAACGACATAGTACATGATTTTTGTGATTACCAGTTTGGTCATCAGCGCGTTGAAAGATTTGCCTTCCTGGGCAAGATATCCCTCTTTGCTGTAATGAAACAATTGCTGAAAATCCTTGGTGGTAAACCAAAGAATAGTCATAAGTCCGTACAGGAACCATGCATAAAGATGTTGGTATTTGTGAATTTTCCGGACGGGTTTGTGAGGAGAAAAGCGTAACATTGGCGCCGGGTCAATATCAGCATCATAACCATCGATATTTGTATAAGCATGGTGAATGGTGTTGTGCTGAATCTGCCATGTCTCAGGAAGTCCGCCCAGGATATACAGCGACTTGCTCAGCCATTGATTTATTGGTTTACTTTTGGAATAACTACCATGGTTGGCATCGTGCATAATGTCCACACCTACACCGGCCATACCAATACCCATCACCACCCAGCATAAGAGAATTAGCAGGGTGGAAGATACTACCCCGGTCACCATCAGCAAATAAGGTCCAAGGTATAATGCCATCATAAAGATAGACTTCGCCACCATGTCAGCATCTGCATGTTTGGAAAGGTTGTTCTGCTGGAAATATTCATCCACTTTCTTCCTTAATTCGACCATGAAGTCGATTTTTTCTTCTCTATTGAATTGAAGCTTTGTAGGCATAATCTTTCTATTGAAAATTCATTCAGTAAATTTTTTTCCAAATATATTCATAAACGGGTAATTATTCAAGCATGACATATCAAACTGGACTCGTTCGGCAAAGCATTTCCTCTGTTTTGCCGCATTTCCAGTTTTGGATTTCAGGGTGAAATTTATACTTTTAACTTTTAAATTAACAATCTATGGCTCTACCAGTAGAAAGAAAAAATACATCGTTTTTGCCTGACTTTAAGAAAGTAATAGCCAGGTTTTTCGAATTGGATACCATGCGAACCGCAGAGTTGGTTATGCGAATTTACAACATGTCTGACGAGTACGTTGAATCAACGCTGAACCGAATTCTGCGTGAGTTTTCAAAGCGACACAGAAATATGACCAGAATTTTAAGAAGACACTTCAATAAAGTAAAACATGTGTTTGCTGATCTGGATATTGATATCGATGACCTTTCGGAACGAAAACAATTGTTGATTGGTTCGTATTTTACGATGGAATACTCGATAGAGTCTGCCGCCTTCTTCAACCCTTCCATAGTAGAAGACCCTGATCAAAACGGGCTGGAGGAGGGAGAGAAACGTGTGGTTATGAGTTTCAGGGCTACGGGTGAAGGACATATTTCCTCCCTCGTTTTTCGCAGGGGGGTTTTGGATAAGGATAACAACCTGATGGTTCATGAACCCGGCAAGTTAATTGATGGGGCAGAACGGGTTAAAAAATACCAATACGAGAAAAAATCTTTCAGTAGAAAACTGGAAGAGATGGACATTCCTAAAAGTCTGTATTGTCTGGTTCTGGACAAACTTCCTGCCCAATTTTCATACAAGCAGGTCAAGGAAACCGTTCAGCAAATCATTGATGAAAATGACATGAATGTGGATAAACAAAAAGTGCTCCAGGAAATTATCTGGCTTGCCGATTCCCATTATGAGATTATTTTTTCAATGGATACTGATCTGTCAGAACGTGTTATCTTTCCCATTGCAGAAAGGGAGAAAAATGGAATTGAAGATGCCCGCTTTGTAAAATTTACCAACGAAGACGGAACGTTTGATTATTATGCTACTTATACAGCTTATGACGGGTATACGATCATTCCCAAGCTGATTCAGACAAAAGATTTCTATCATTTCAAGGTAATACCTATTCAGGGAAAGCATGCACAAGATAAAAACCTCGCCCTTTTCCCGCGGAAGATCAATGGGAAATATGCCATGCTTTCGCGAATAGATGGTCAGAACAACTACATTATGTTCTCTGATAAGATCAATATCTGGGAAAATGCAAAAATGTTGCGTGAACCACATTATCCCTGGGAATATATACAGGTAGGGAATGGGGGATCACCCTTAGAGACCAAAGAAGGCTGGCTCATGATCACCCATGGAGTAGGGCCCATGAGAAAATATTCACTGGGGGCATGCTTGTTAGATTTGGATGATCCTTCAAAAGTTATTGGCTGCCTGAACGAGCCTTTGCTTACACCCAACGAAAAAGAACGGGACGGTTATGTACCGAATGTAGTATATACCTGTGGTACAATAATTCATAACGACCACCTCATCATACCCTACGCCATGGCGGATTACTCCACTGGCCTGGCTACTATTGAAGTGGATGAACTCCTCAAAGCTCTGAAAAACTCAAATTCCTGACATCAACTGAGAGCAACATTCACGAAACGTGCGCAACGAAAATATGTAACGAACACTACGTGAAAATTATTCTAAATCTGCGTTATCTGCGAGAAACTCAATCACAGTGCTTTTCTCGGATTCTCCTTGCACAGGGTAATGAGATCCATTATTTTTGCTTCCCCTGCACACATCACCTCATCGGCGCCTCCCCAGTATATTTTTACGGTTCCATCCTTTTCCGGCACGGCTCCGCAAGTGAAGACTACGTTAGGTACATAACCTGACGTTTCATAGATCTCTTCAGGCTGAAGGATCCATTCATCCGCCACACCGATAATCTTTGACGGGTCATCCGGCTCATGCAGGGCAACACCCAAGCGGTAAACAGTGCTGTTGATAGTAGGATAGCAGGCGTGGAAAATATTCAGCCATCCTTCGGGAGTTTTAATGGGGGGCGCTCCGGGTCCCATTTTTGATTCATCCCAGTGATAATGAAGAGGCTTTATCAGTATTTTTGAATTTCCCCAGTGAATCAGGTCAGGGGAATAGGATATCCATATGCCCCAGGGATTGATGTCAGCATGCGGGCGGTCCAGTCTGACGTACATTCCGTTGGTCTTTTCAGTGAAAAGAACGACATTTCGCTGATCCACCTCGGTTATCATGGCAATCTTTTCCACCTTTTCAAAATCCGTGGTTCGGGCCAGTGCGCTGCGTACTCCATAGCGGGAATATACGTTGTAGGTAATGTAAAAATAATCCTCCAACAAGGTAATCCGGGCGTCTTCCACTCCGTATTCTTCATAAACACCGAAAATGTCATTAGAGGTGGGCTCCAGGAATGGTTCTTTATGCGGGGTAAAATTGTAACCATCTTTGCTTTCAGCAATTCCGATGATGCTTCGCCCGTTTTCAATATTCGAACGGAACAGCATGATGTATTTGCCGTCAAACTTTACTACTCCGGCGTTATAGACCGTAGCGACGGGATAGGGAATGTCCTTACGGGTTAGTATGGGGTTCTTCGGGTATCTTTTAATTTTACTCATATTAATGTTTTTTTGAATCATATAAATAAATGTTGCATGTTGCGTGTTGCAGGTTGCTGGTTATTGGTTATTGGTTACTGACACCTTTCCATCCTGCTTCTTTCTTCTGCCGACTGTTTTCTCTTGTTATTTTGTGCATTCGTGGCTAAAATATTCCACGCAAAGCGCGCAAAGTTTAATACGCAAAGTTCGCAAAGGGAGTATCCTCTCGCGATAGCTCTCCGTCTCCCATTCTCAGTGCTCCCCTCTCATCTCTCCTTCACTAAGTAACTTAGTCTGTCAGTCTCTTCCTCAATCAACTCAATCAACTCAATCAACTCAGTTAACTCAATTAACTTATTAACTCACTACACATCACTCACAACTAAATACTCTATTTATTCATATTAAAGTTGAAATATTCCAGTTGATGAGCCTGGAGCACTGTAATATGAGAAATTAAATAGGATATGGTGCTTTCTGCCCCTTCGTTCTTATTTACCCCTTTATAAATGAGTCCATCATAGCAGCCACCTGTTTCATGCTCATAAAGTGGAATGTGAAATGTGTTGTTGCCTAAATACCACATGTAGCATTTAAACAACAATGACAAATAACTCTTGTCTCTGAGTATGCGGTAACCATGATAAAAAAGTTGCACCATACTCATGGCTTCGACGGATTGCTGATTATAAGAGGAGATTTCGCCACCTTTTTGATACCATCCTTTATTACCTACCGGAGCAAAATAGTCGCCGGAAAGCGTAACCCTGGTCAGAAAGTTCGTGCTTTCCCTTGCAACCTTTAAGACATGCTCATCTTCAGAGGCCTCATAGGACAGAAATAGCGCCAGCGGTAGTATCCCGTTGTCATACGTCATTGTGTATTCAAACCATTCCCAGTCCTTTTCTTTATGGGCTTCATAAGCATCTGTGAGTTTTTTAGTCAACTGCCTCAACACATGGAACAATTGCTCTTTCTCTGGAAATTCCTGCAAGAAGTATATTAATCCTATAACAGTTGTAGCAATCCCGCGCAATGAATTCAATTGCTCAAACTGATCTACCGAACGGTTAAGAAGGCCTTTAGCCACCTGTTTGTACGAATCGAAAGGCTTGTTTTTCACCAAATATCCTAATGCCCAGATCGTACGTCCAAACGAATCCTCGGTTCCCTGTTCATCCTGAAAGGTGCGATCAAAACTCAGTCCGTTATGGAACGAGCCATCTTCATTTTGCATGTAATGGACATAGCTCAGGTATTTGGAAAGCAAATCCAGCACTTTTTGGTCCTTGTATTGTTTGTAAACCATTGCCGTCATCAGCACCGCACGGGAATTATCACTGAGGTTGTAACCATGTTTAAGGTTGGGAATACCATACAGGGCGTTCTGTACAATACCTACATCATCTGTAAGTCTGTATATATGCGCCAAATTGAACTTAGGCATTAAGGTCAGGTCAATCTCAGAGGTTTCCTCAGTTTGAACAGGCAATGCTTTGTTTTGAACCTCTTTAAACAGGTCGAGGTAGACTTTGCCATTTTTTGGCCAGGTAAGTTTTTTTCCATAAGCAAAAGCTTTCTTCCTGATCTTCTCTAATTTGTCAGGGTTGTCCAATAGCTCTGTAATGATTTCTGACAGTTGATCGTAGTTTTTAAAATCAAAAAGGATACCCCTGCCTTTAGCCAGGAGCTCTTGAGCATGCCAGTATGGAGTAGACAGCACACACGAACCGGCACCTACGGCATATGAAAGTGTGCCGCTGGTAATTTGTTCCTTTGTAAGATAAGGTGTTACGTAAATATCAGCCATACTCAGGTAATCCACCAATGTTTCTTCCGACACAAACTTATCGTAAAAGAACACATTGTTCTCCAGCCCATATTTATTCACCAGCATTTTCAGGTATTCCTTGTATTCTTCTCCGGATAAGCGAAGCACAGCAGGGTGGGTTGCGCCCAGGATAATATACATGACTTCCGGATGGTTTTTTACAACCTCAGGTAACGCGTGCAGTACGGTTTCAATCCCCTTGTTCCTGCTTAATAATCCAAATGTTAGTAAAACCGTTCTGTCCTTCAGCTTATATGATTTCTTTAAGGCATTTTGTTCATAGGGTTTGAATGTTGGCGTACCGTGTTCAATAATTTTAATTTTCCCTCCAGGTATCTTGTAAATGTTTTTCAGAAAGTCAACTGCCAGGTGGCTCATGACAATGACGCGGGAAGAACGTTTTCCGATCTCCGAAATGATAGACCGCTGAATATAGGATGGGTTCTTCAGAACCGTATGACAAACAGTAACCAGTGGAATGGTCAGGTGATGCAACAGAGGCAAAATATACACGCCCATTTCACCACCAAAAATTCCAAATTCATGCTGAAGCACAACCACATCCGCACCACTGAAATTAATAAACCGCGCTGCCTTAATATAATCTTTCTGATGATTCGTGCGGATGGTATACTTGACCTCCTCCGGGTATTCAAACTCCTCTTCTTCATCGTCCAGGGCAACAACAAGCGCCTGTTCGCTAATCCTTTTTTGTTCGGAAGTTGAAATAACTGAATGAAGGAGGTTGTTTGTAAAAGTACCAATTCCACATTTTTTGGGAGGGTAAGTAGCAATATAAGCAATCTTCATAATGCAAATCCATTAATTAGTCTTCATAAACCAGTAAATATGTAAATATGGTTATTTTGGTATGGCTATCCAAAATTTCGGTATTATATTTTTGGTAAAAACCATGAGGGCATTTGGGGATTTTAAGCTGCGTTTTGAACAGCCCAATTGCAGATCCATTCTTTTTAAACGTTCATAGTTGACATGGTAATGCAGAAGAAAATGACCTTCTTATAACGGACTCATAGGAACTTATACCATGCTCAGCGTAATATTCGCGGGAAAGATCAGGTAAATCCGCTAAAATTCCTTAATAACAAAGTCCCGGGGATTCATCACCGAAATGTTTTCCCCGGATTGGGTTAAGACCAGCAACCCGTTTTTCTCTGCCGTTTCGTAGCTGTCGGCTGGAACACTCATGCCGGCAACGGCGCCGATAAGTTTTTGATCGGAATATTCCGGGAATAAAGGCTTAAAGGCAGGGAGTTTGCGATTGAGAAAATCTTCCACATCATCCGGATGAAGCTTGTACTTTACCTCTATGACAATCATATATTCCCCATTGTAGAGCACGATGTCGTACTCTCCCTGTAACTGCCGGGTTCTTTTTTCAAGCCGGGCCACCTGATCGTATGGAATGCCAAAGAGCGCATCCCGAGCCTCCAGCCCTCTTCTGAAAAATTCCTCGGCTACATCTCTGCTGTTTTCGGAGACACCGCCATAAAGCTTAGCCAGCCGGTCGATTTTACGGTCCGTTTCTTCAAACTTTTTCCCAGTCTCCTTAAACATCCTGTCCGTTTCCTGGAACATCTGCCAAACCTTTTCAAA
>JAGXLC010000142.1 GCA_018334875.1 Bacteroidales bacterium
GTCATGGTTTCTCCGAGTCCAACTGCAACAAAGAAAGCCTGATCGGGTGAGCCTCCTGCCAATGCTCCCTGGCGCCAAAGTGTGGTCAGGAAGTTTCTGATCATTGCCCGAACTTTCACCCAGGTATTGGCATCATTGGGTTCGAAAACATAGGCTTCTGTTGCCTTTTGGGTAGATTCTTCCACCATGATAAACAAACGCCGTACGGAGATGTATCTCCATTCGTTGCTGTTGCCGGCAAGGGTGCGGGCACCCCATACCAGTATCCCTTTCCCTGTAAAGCTGCGGATCACATTGATGGATTTACCAGTGGGATGAACATTTAAACTCTCCTGTTCTTCCTGATTGATTTTGACTGCCGGAGCCAGAACATTGTTAAGACTAACATTAGCCGGAGCTTTCCATACGCCCCTTGTTTCGTCAATATTGGCATATACACCGGCAATAAAGCCAGAAGGTGGAAGATAGCTCATTTCTCTCTTAATGCTGGAAAAAACGGAATAGAAGAAAGGGTGATTTTCCACCAGCCTCTTTTCTGCTTGGTTTTCATTGTGAATGGCTGTTTGGAACAGATCTTCCAATGCTCCGAGCAATTTTTGCAGCCCCAGGTTATCATTCAGGTAGCTGATGGCGGCCAGGGCTCTGTTTTTCTTGTTGGAATATGTACTCAGATCCAGTTCGCCTGATCCCAGTGCAGGAATGTCAGCAACTTGCGAATAACTGTTGCTGGTACCTTCAAGCCAGTTGTTGTTGCCGTCATAAGCGCCATAGGCTGAATCGACAGCATTTTCATCTGCCAGATCCGACAATTCGGACAGGAGGGAAGCATTCTTCTCAAAGCTGATAAAGTCAATCATCACATCATGCAGGGCTTTATCTGATTTGAGATTTTCTACCTGACTGGTGAGATCGGGTCCCAGCAAACCGCTTGTTTCTATGGTATTAAATGACAGCACAGTTTCCCTTAAAAGAAGAAGCAAAGCCTGAAATGCTGTTGTAACCGGGCCTGGCTGCGAAGAGGGGTGTTTTCTTACTTCCCTGATCAGGCTTTGGTAATACGCGTATAAGGCAGCGTAATTCTCCATGGGCACATTGGATAAAGTGCTCATCACCAGATCGGTTCTTTCTGCCTCAGCCTTGTATTCATTTATGAATGGGTCCAACTGGGGGTTTGCAGGCAAAGAAAAATCAATGAGGGGTGTGCCCCCCGAGATTTCAATATCCCTCACACGGAATTGCTTCTCATAGGTGGTTATCAGCCAGGGATAATAAGCAGCCCCGTATTTCAGGTACCGGGTGCCTACTTTTTCCCGGAAATTGTCTATGGGGGTATCACCCTCCACATAGCCATCCTGAAGATCAAAAATCCCGAACCTGTCCTGCAGTTTATTACATTGGGCCAGGGCATCAGCCTGAAGTGAGCCGAACTCAGTTGTTGAGAGGGCATTTGATCCATCTGCTTTGGAACCTGAGGAATCGGGAAACAATATCAAAGTGGGCTCATCATACTTGAGCAAGGCATCCAAACCCGGTTTCAGGCCCTTCGGATTGGCCGGATCACTCGTGTCATTATACACGATGGAATCAGCATAACTGCCCACTGAGACAATGTAGCAGTCACCTCCGCCATTATCGAAAAATCCCCGGAGGCTGTCGTACATGTAAAATCTTTTCACTGAAACAGAATCCACATTGTTGTTTCCATCCACTGTGATGGTATAGGTTTCGGGTTGGTATCCACCTCCAAAATATTGTTCATATTCCACCAGCGATGTAATTTTGGTAGGGATTTTGGTGAGATCCTTTTGGTTTTCGCCGGCCGCTTTTTCGGTATAGCCGATAAAAGCCGGAATTGCCGTTTCAACGGTAGCAACAGAAGGAGGAAATTTGGATATTTCTTTTACATAAACCCCTGGTGTTTTATAAGCCATAACGTTTAAGATTTAATAGGTGAATAATGAAGTTTTAAGCTTCCTGCAATTTATGGGAGAATTTCAGTATGATGAATTCAGCGGGACGGACGGCAGCCATTCCAATCTCCACATTCATTCTTCCTTCGAGAATGTCCTGTGCGGTCATGGTTTCTCCCAGGCCTACCGACACAAAAAAGGCTTCATTGGGAGAGGCCCCTGCCAGTGCTCCCTGTCGCCAAAGGGTGATCAGGTAGTTGCGGATCATGCCGCGGATCTTTGCCCAGGTGTTGGCATCGTTGGGCTCGAACACAAACTTCTGTGTGGCTTTCTTAACCGACTCTTCCACCATATTATAAAAACGACGTACTGAAACATAACGCCATTCATTGTCATTACCTGCCAGGGTGCGGGCGCCCCACACCAGGATACCCTTACCGCTGAATTGTCTTATGGCATTGACCGATTTTCCCGAGGTGTGCACATTCAGGCCTTCCTGGGCATCATCCGTAAGGATCACACCAGGTTCTTTCACTGAATTCAGACTGACATTTGCCGGGGCTTTCCATACGCCGCGGTTGTTGTCAACTGCTGCATATACTCCCGCTATGGCGGGGCCGGGGGGCAGAAGCAGATCAAAACGGGCAATCTGTGCAACAATTTGCTGATAAAGCTCCGTATTCTGATGAAAGATGGATTTTGCCTCCAGCGTGGAGTTCCCTCCGGGTGGAATATCCTTTCTTAAGGTGGTGTCTGACCCGTATGGACTTCCCGTTACCGACAATTCGGTTTCATCGTATGCAAAGTTATACAAGGTCTTGAGCCAGGGATAATAGGCTGCTCCATACTTGAGGTTGTTGTTCCCGATCCCGTTTCTTAATCCGGATGCACTTGGGGAGCTCGACCCGTTTATCACATCGGCAACTCCCACAGCCTGAAAGTCCGTGTTGCCATCATAAACATCCACGATGGTTACCCGGTCCTTTAGTTTGGCACATTGACCAAGGGCCTCCTTATAAACATTGTAAAAGCCGGATTCATCAAGCGAGGGTGCATCCGGAAAGAGAATGATGGTGGGTTCATCTTCTTTTTCGAGGTAACCAAGACCATCGCTCAGATCACTTTCACTAACAGACGGAGTGTCTGAATAGGCTCCAACAGGAACAATGTAACAGGGACCGCCACCATTGTCATAAAAAAGCTGCAAGCTGTTGTACATCTTGTAAACAAAGGCGGGTGGGGAAGGGGGAGATTCAATTTTTTCCGATGCATTCACCGTAACCGAAAATGTTTCATTGAATGGGCCTCCGAAGACCTCCACATATTCCGCAAGCGATGTGATCCTGGTGGGTTTGAACTTTAAATCCTGTCCATTATAAACAGTTCTTTTCACATACCCTATAAAAGCCGGTATGGCAGTTTCCACCTCGGCAACCGAAGGGGGAAACTTGGAAATTTCCTTGACGTAAACTCCCGGTGTTTTGTATTGCATAGCCTTGAGGTTTTATTGAATGTTTATTATGTTGAATTATATTCTGAACTATACTACCCATGATTGGTCTAAATGAAAATCTCAGAATAGGTGCCGGTGGCCTCTGGTTTGATCATCCGTACACCGGGATTCGGCAAATCATCCCCACGATGATTAACCGAAATAAATCCATTGAATGTGAGGGGATTCAGGTTTGTTTCAAGCACCATCGATTGATCCTGGTTACTCAGATACCTCCAGTAAGTATGCCGGTTTCTTATTCGCAATCGATATTCCGGTGAAGTCAAATCCCCTGCTGAATTGGTCATGCTGTAGCTTCCCTTGTCTGATCCGCCCAATATATGTACAATACCCAACAGGTTTTCCGGAACGGCATCCTTGAAAAAATAGAAAGTAAATGTTTTTAAATTACTGCCGTCTGCATTGTTGGTGACATTCAGGGTATAATAGCCTTCCTTTGCATTGGATGGGTAAATCTTAAAATCCCTTTTCCCGTTGAAGGTATCCAGTTGCTCTGAATATACCTGAATGCCGTTAATATCTGTCAGCTGAACTGTAAATTCTATGTCAGGTGTATTAACCTGAAAAGAGATGATATCCTGAAAGATGGCAATTCTGTCGTTGCTGTTCACTGAGCTGCGGTTGGGTATGGATCGCCATCCGGAATTCGGCCGATTGGGATTGATTGATGCATTGGTAATGTCTTCCACGGATTCATAGAAATCTCCTGAGAATTCTACCATGCTTCCCGTTTCATAATTTTCACCCGCCACAAAGGATGAGGGAGGTAAGGATAAATCAGGAAATGAACTCCCGTTGTTTCCTGCATCATTGTTAAAATAGCAGGTTTGCCTGGATTGAAGGCTGTTGACCTGGCCCAATGAGTAGTTGGAATAAAATGGGTCATCCAGGGTCATATAAAATGTCAAATCCAGATCGCTGATGGGAATAAAAGATTTATCGGGGTTGTTTGGATCAACCCGTGCTAAAACAAGAAAACCTGATTGGGTGGTTTTAAAAACCAGGTTGTAATTGTTCAGGTTTCGTGCGGCATCGGATGAAGGATGAAATGTTAAGGTTTCTCTCAGATCATAGGTATTCCATATCTTGTTTTGTTCATCCGGGCTCATGGAGTCGAACTCCGTGTTGCCCTTGTTCAGGAAGAAAAGATGAAGCACTTTCAGTTCAAAAAGTTTCTTGTATTTGCGGTTGACACTCATAACTTGAAGTTTGCTTTTAACACTTGGTTCTTATTGAGCTTTTGTCTTGGTGTTGCTGTTGGTTTCTTCAATAACGCCTCTGAGCTCATCGGTTTGCTCACGGTCAATGGCAACCAGCCTCATTTTATATATCACATGAGGCAGTTGTTTCCCTCCCAAAGTACTCCACAAAAAGTTTGATTCTTCAAAAGTAGGGGAGTGCAAATCCAGAATAAGCCTGAAGTCTTCCATCCCCAGACCCGGCTGATTGTTTTGGGGGGAATTTTTATGGGTAAACACGTATTTACCCTGAAAGAACTGGACTACCCTTGACAGATAGATCAGCGCATTGTTATAAGAAGTGCTGGTTGAACTGAATAATACATAAAGATTCAAATGCACAGGTGCATTCCTGAATTCCGTTTGGTTCTGATTGATTTTATAGTTTGGTAAATTTTTTAAGGTCTTTTCTTCTTCCAGGTTGATCAGGGTCAGTACAATCTTGTTAAGAAGGGCATTGCCATCGTTGGGTCCCGGCAGGTTAGACTCGAGTTGCGCCACATTCCCCAGAACAGCCATATCTGAATCTTGATCTGAGAGCGATCCCAAATAATGATTCAATTCATTTATAATTAGTTGTAGCGATTCGTATATCATCGTATAATTATTTTGTCGTATCGCTCATTCGGAATGTATCTACTATAATATGCCTTCAATATTCATTAATGCTTTGAATAAATTAAACAAGTTCACAAAGAGAATTGTTTATTCAACCATATATGACTTAATTTATACCTTTTTTTTGTAAGTTTCTGGTTTACTTTTTCTTATGCTGTTATGTAAATTAAAGCTCACAGGGAGTGTCTAAATAATGGAAACAAGGCGATAATTGAAAAAATCAATATTTCAATGTCAGTTGAGTATATTATTTTATAAATAATATTTTTTTGATTGATATTGGAACCAAAATGCCTTATTTTTGTAAGAGATGAAACCAGATGGAGTTTGTTATGGAACAATACAAAAAAATACTCATCCTGGAAAATCAGATTGAAGCCCAGCGCCTGTCATCCATTCTCGATGAGGAGGGCATCCCCCATGTGGTAAGATCGTATTATGATTCGGCTTACGATGGTATCTTTCAGTCGCAAAGAGGTTGGGGACATCTGGAAGCTCCTGAAGAATACGAGAATACCATCAACACACTTTATGACAACATGAAAGGATCCGGCTAAGCCGGAGGTCAAATCCGATGCCCCGGGCCAATCTGTGTAGTAATTTCAGTCTTTTTCCCTGATTGCTCTACATTGTTTTTGCTGTCGGAGACAGGAATAATTCAAGAATTATTCGGGTTAAAATTTAGGATTCCTGAAATTCCTGGGTTTCCAGCTCTTCCTCTTTTTCCTGTTCCTTCTTTTGTTCCTTCTCCTGAATTTGCCATAATTGCTGTTTTTTTATATTTTATAAGCTCCAAAATTAGGATTGTCAGGGAATACTGACAAAATTTAGCCGGTTTGTTTTGATGAATGGATTTTACGTGAAGATTAAAATTTTGTTTTTTAAGATAAGATTGTCTTTATTTATTGTTTGTTGTTTATACGGGATTTGCAGTATATGTAAAATTTAAGATCGAACCCCTTTAATTTTGGCTAATAATTTAATATCATTGTATGATTTTTTAACAAAACGAATCATCATGGGAAATCACACTTTAAAATCGTTAAGTCAGATATTTATGCGGATACCCGAATCGGGGAAAACGATGTTCCGTTCTGCCGGAATTGTCATTGTTTTGTCATTGCTGCTTGTTTCCTGTTCCAAGGGTCAGAATCTGGACGTACCCTATGTTTCCACTCCCCAGAGTGTGGTAGAAAAAATGCTTGAAGTTGCAGAGGTCGGACCCGGAGATTATGTAATTGACCTGGGTTGCGGCGACGGGCGTATAGTTAATTCCGCGGCACAAAGAGGGGCTTACGGCCACGGGATAGACCTTGATCCCGAACGCATCAGGGAGGCCCGGTCGAATGCCCGTAGATCCAATGTGTCGGATAAAGTCATGTTTTTACAGGAAGATATATTTGAAACCGTTTTCAGCAGGGCCAATGTAATTACCATGTATCTGCTAAGCTCGGTGAATCTTAAGCTTCGCCCCCGCCTGCTGGAAGAGCTGGAACCGGGAACGCGTATAGTATCACACGATTTTAACATGGGCGAGTGGAAACCCGACAAACATTTTCAGGTCGACAATGCCAACATCAACCTGGGGGTATGGGAAATCGACAATCCTATTGCTTCGGACACCCATGATATTTATTACTGGATTATACCAGCAAGGGTTGAAGGCCAATGGGAATGGGAAACGAACGGTGAAAGCTTTACAATGACTGTCGAGCAGGAATTTCAGGAAATTGATCCCGACATTTCAACCGGAAATACCAGTTTGCGTATTGAGGAAACCCTGTTGAAAGGTGAAAGGATCAGTATAACTGCAGCCAATCATTCCAATGGGAATAAGTATGTTTACAACGGGCGTGTTGCAGAGGATAAAATAATCGGTACTGTGCAAATCCGGACAGACAGTTATCATACCATAGCAAACTGGTCCGCCGAACTGAGGTAAGGGCTCTCTAAGACCTTTGAATTGTTGAGGTTGTATTCCTGAAGCACCAAAAAACAAGCTTCAAATCACAAATACCTGCCCCGACGCCTGCCTGACGGCCGGCAGGGCAGGGCAGGCGGGGAATTAAAATAATCAATACAAATTACCAAAATTTATTCCTTATTGCCGGCTAAGTTCTGAAGTTTGGAACCTGGATTTTTTTATTGTGACTTTTTGGAGAGCCTCCTGTGATTATACCTTTTCGGGGCTTCATCCCTGAATATTCTTCCGGTACTATATAACTATTTTTTGTTTGTAATGATTTTTTCCCTATTTTTAACCCTTTCAAAAAAACAGGGTATGACCTCATCAATGAGGAATGATGAATGCCATGTTGGGATTAAAATACTTATTAATAAATTTCTAACCATTATTATAACATGAAACCAAACGGATCTACGGAAGTTAAATTTTTCAGCGGTAAGAAAGTTCCCCTTGAACAACACAAGGTACGCATCGTACAAAAATTGTATCTGAAACCCATTGAAGAACGACTGAAAGCCATACAGGAAGGCGGTTACAACACTTTTCTGCTAAAAACCAGGGACATTTTCCTGGATATGCTGACCGACAGCGGGACCAATGCTATGAGCGACAATCAGATATCCTCGATGTTACAGGCAGACGATGCCTACGCAGGGTCTGCCAGCTTCTACAGGATGGAAAGTGCCCTAAAAAAAGTATTTGGAAAAGAATATATTTTACCTGCTCATCAGGGGAGGGCAGCAGAAAATATCATCTCAAAGGTTTTTATCAAGGAGGGTGATGTTATTCCCATGAACTATCATTTTACCACCACCAAGGAACACATGGAGATCAACGGAGGTAAAATATTCGAAATATACAAGGATGAGGCCATCAAGATCAAAAGTGATGAGCCCTTCAAAGGAAATATTGATGTGGATAAATTCAGGGCACTGATCAAGCAGTATGGGAAAGAGCATATTCCGTTCGTCCGGATGGAGGCTTCTACCAATCTGATCGGCGGGCAGCCCTTTTCCATGCAGAACATGCGGGAAGTCAAGAAGCTGGCGGACGAACATAACATAATGTTTGTTTTGGATGCAAGCCTGATTGGAGAAAACGCCTATTTTATCAAAAAA
Organism: Bacteroidales bacterium; assembly: GCA_018334875.1. Classification (NCBI taxonomy): domain Bacteria; kingdom Pseudomonadati; phylum Bacteroidota; class Bacteroidia; order Bacteroidales; species Bacteroidales bacterium. The sequence continues at coordinate 8,364 of JAGXLC010000142.1, forward strand.
CGGGAGAAAGAATTTGCCAACGTATCCATTCATGATATCTTGCTGGAGATGTGTTCTATGGCAGATATTATTTACTTTTCAAGCCGTAAAGTAAGTTCTACCCGGGGAGGCGGCATCTGTGCGGGTTCTGAAGAGCTTTATCTGAAGATGCGCGACCTGGTGCCTTTATATGAAGGTTTTCTTACCTACGGCGGTATGTCTGTTAGAGAAATAGAAGCCATGGCTATAGGACTGGAAGAGACCATGGATGAAACAGTGATCAGTCAGTCGCCGGATTTTATTGAATATGCAGTCAACGAACTAAATAATCTGGGAATCCCGGTTATCACCCCACCAGGTGCTCTGGGTTGCCATGTGGATGCCATGGGCTTTTTACCGCACGTGCCCCAGCATGAATATCCGGCCGGGGCTCTGGCAGGAGCCTTTTTCATTATTTCCGGTATACGGGGCATGGAAAGAGGTACCATCTCCAGTGTTCGGGATGACAATGGCAATGACATACTGGCAGATGTGGAACTGCTCCGTCTCGCCTTCCCGAGAAGGGTGTTTACGCTTTCCCAAACCGAATTTATGATCGACAGGCTGAACTGGTTGTATCACAACCGTGATTTGGTCGGCGGGCTTAGATTTGTGGAAGAACCCACTGTGCTGCGCTTTTTCATGGGCCGTTTGGAACCCATCAGCGACTGGCCCCAGAAGCTGATCAAAAAGTTTAAGGAGGATTTTGGGGAAAGTCTTTAGTAAACGGCTCATTCACCAGGCGGGTGGTGTGGCAACAAACGTTAATCCGCCTGGCGGGTGGCCTTGAAGAAACACCTGAGGAAGGGCTACTATTATTCTTTTTAAAAAACCTTATTTTTGGTATCTTTAACCTTAACAGCCTGGATAACAACTCTCAAGGCTTACCTTATTACCTTATTAATGAATAATAGGGTAAAAATTAAAAACATAAATTGGGATAATAAATTTCAGTTGTTAAATATTGTATAAAAAAAATACTTGTTAATGAACATAACAAAATACAAATGCCCCAAATGCGGCCATCGGGAATACGATTCCGGTGAAATAAGGGCCTCCGGAGGTTTTTGGGCCAAGGTATTCAATGTTGAAAACCGGAAGTTTATATCCATCTCATGCACAAAATGTGGATACACGGAATTTTATAACAAGAGAAAAGCGAGGACTGCCGAGAATATCCTTGATTTCTTTGGTAATTAGCCGTAGATTGAAATACCATCCCGGAAAGGATCCATTGAATAATAATTGAACACCGTTTTAAAGGGATAATGGCCACGAATTCACGAATTAATATTTGTTTATTAATATCAACGCGGCAACTCAATACGTAGATACCAGTTCCATACCGGTCTTCTTTTCTTCATTTCCCATATAGGAAAATACTGTTAAAGGAAAATATCCCTGAAGAGCTTCAAAAACGTTGTCGGCAACCGGAAACATACGGGTAAATCCTTTCGGGACCAGAGCCGCAACCGATAACACATAAGTAAAACCTATCCTGACGAGAGGAGGAACCGAATACTTATA
>JAGXLC010000143.1 GCA_018334875.1 Bacteroidales bacterium
TGCGCCCGTGACCATTCTATCAGGCATTTTGTGGTAAGGAAGGCTCACAACAGCATCTTCTGCCATATAAAGGGGCGGCCTAACAAGCGCAATGGGTTCAGAGAGATCCGCCTTCTGCAAGCTTACATATTTTGTTTCATATTCCTGGGTTTTGATTACCAGGACATCATTGCTGAGCGTTTTCAGGGTGAAGGTTCCATCACTGTCCGTCGTGACAGATTTTGTTCCGTTCTGATAAAGTACCCGGGCTCCGGGCACGGCATTGCCTTCATTGCCTTCCACGGTGCCGGTAATTTCCGTGACTTTCATCTGCCCCTTCTGCTGGCCATAGCTATTGTAGCCGGCAACCATAAGGAGAAACAGTGAAAGCGCCGTAAAAATCTTTATCAAAAATTTGCTGTGATTATTTCTCATAGTCCATATTTTCATATCAAAAACTGTTATTCGTGAAAACATTGCATTTAAGTCTACCACCCCGGATTTTGCTTGAGATTCTTCAGCATTTCAACATGGTCCTTTGGCAGAGGATACCAGTAATGTTTATCGTCAAAAACACGACTTTCGGATTCCATCTCTTCAACGGTGTAATTGAATGAATCCTCAGCTACCTTATCTATACGCATCCGGTAGATGGTTTTATGCTCTGGTTTGTGCATTTCATACCATCTACGAAGATCCCACCAGCGTTTATGTTCGCCAAACAACTCGACAGCGAGCTCGTTGCGAATCCGCTCTCGTAAATCCGCCTGGTTGTGGAAGGTCCCTTTGACATCAGGCATGTTCACACGGTTTCGAATTGTATTGACAGCTTCCAGGGCAGTAAGGGAGGCATCGGGTGCGGAACCGTCAGGACCCCAACCTTCATTCACCGCTTCGGCATAGTATAGATAAACACCCGAGAGCCGGAAATAGATCCAGTTCATATAGTAATTATAGTCATTCTGCCATTTGTTTCCTGATTCCGGCCAGTATTTACGGTTGAAATATCCCGTCGGATGCACAATGTTCTCTGGCTTATCTCTGCCCCCCTCATAGGTTTCAATATAAAGTTGTTCGCCTTCATCATCGACACCCCATTGTGCATCATTGTATAATATGTTGTTGTAAAACCGGGGGTCCCTGTTCTGGTAAGGTTGATCAGGATCATAACCGGCATTGGGATGGTCAATCGGCCAGCCGTTTTCCGTTTCATACTTATCCACTGCATTTTGAGTGGGCATAGACACCCAGCCGCCATTATCATAGGTTGGTGGCACATACAATCCCCTCCAGTCCAGGGCATCGGGGCGGCGAGTTGTGGTCTGTTGTGAGGACCAGCCATACAATTCCGGCACTCTGTAAAATATGGCCTCATCATTGACAAATTCATTGCGGCTGAAAAAGATGTGCCTGTAGTTATCACCGGATTCAAGCGAGTAAACCCCTTCATTGGCCAGTTCTATCACATCATATAAAACGCTGGCTGCTTCTTTGACCCGTTCAACATCATAAGTAGTGCTGTTGCGATCGGGGTCCAGCGGGTCATTGTTCATGGTCGGGCTGGCATCATACAAGAGAGCCATCCCCTTAAGGGTCATAGCAGCACCAACAGTGACCCGGCCCAGATGTTGCTGGGGCCACCCTTCGGGCAACAACTCGACTGCTTTATTACAATCCTCAACAATCTGATTGGTACATTCCCTGTAGGTTTCACGGGGTATATCCATCTTGCTGTCCGGGGTGAACACCTGGTCAAAATAAGGCATCCCACCATATCTGCGGATCAGCTCAAAATTAAACCAGGCCCGGAAAAAGTAGGCCTGTCCAAGGATGTGGTCCTTATCCTCCTGGTTAGCATCTTCCAGACGGTCAATATTTTTAATGGATTTATTGGCTATACGTAAGGCTTTAAAGGCGTTGCCTGGAACGGCAGAGGCGCCGGAAGAAATATTCCGGGTTAACCAACCAACCGCCCGGTTGTAAGGCTTGTTATAATAGTTCCCGTTGGTTACAGCATTGACATCCTGCCAGTCGTTATCACATTGTTCCAGATCGGCCATAGTACCAGGCGTATAACGCGGATGCCAGAAATGAAAATCCCTGAGGAATAGATAAAGACGGTCATTAAAACCCCGGTAATTGCTATAATTTGTAAATATCTGCTCACCGGTGATTCCTGATTCAGGCGACTTGTCAAGATATTCCTCGCAACTGCCCATGAAAAGAATAACCAGAAGCAAAACGGATGATTTCATTAAATATCTCATAATTCTTTCGTTTCTATCGATTCATTAAAAATTAACTTCTACTCCAAAGTTATAATATCTTACAAGCGGATAGGCCCCAAGGGTGTTGGATTCAGGATCCAGGCGGTCATCAAGGGGCGAAAATGTCAGAAGATTTTGTCCGCGGGCCGTCAGTCTCAGCTGCTGAATACCTAGAGACTCTTTCAACATTTCCGACTCCAGCGTATACGACAGTTCCACACGCTTGAGCCTTAAGTAATCCGCATCCACATAGCTGTAAGAACTGGAACGATTGTTATGAATCTGTTTATCGCTGGCATGCAACGCAGGCACATCGGTATCCCTGTTATTGGGGGTCCAGGCATCCAGGCTGTGGTCGTGAGCAACAATGGAAGTAGGCTGGGAGAAGGCCCATAGTATAAAGCCTGGCATGTTCTTCTGGACTTTCGAGACACCATAGAAACTTGCTGACAATTGCAGATTTTTATATTCAACCCCCAAATCGAACCCGTAGGTATAAGCCGGATAGGTTAAATCACCATAAGGGGCAAAATCCTGATCGTTAATAACTCCGTCACCATTGTAATCAACATAATTCATGTCGCCGGGAATGCGGCTATTAGGAAGCCATATCGAACGCGTACTGTTATAAACATCATCCCAGGAATCATGAAGGTCTTCTACAATCAGCTTGGACTGCCAGCCAATGGGCTTACCTTCATTTTTCTGATATTCTGGTCGGTTGGCCGGGTCATCACGGAAAATAACACGGCTTTCGCTGAAATTCAGATTTCCCCCTATCCAGTAACTGAAATCACGGGATAAGCTGGCGCTATAGCGTATCTTCGCCTCATAGCCATGACTCTTGGTTTCACCAATATTTGCAGTTGGGGCTTGCTGGCCAAACCAAACGGGTACCGTTTGTCTCCTCATAAGAATGCCATCCCTGTATTCCTTGAAAAGGTCAAGGCTAAAGGTAAGTCCGCCAAACAGGCGGCCTTCTATCCCGAGATTCTGCTTAACACCGGTTTCCCAGGTAGCATTCACATTGGCCGCTCCGCCTTCGGCATAAACCGGATAATTCTGACGTGGATAGCCCAAAGCTACTCCTCCGCCTCTGCTGTAATCCGTACGATATGCCCATCTTGGAGCTCCCTGGTCGTTACCAACTTCACCATAGGAGTAGCGCACTTTAAAATTATTCACCCATGGCAGATTATTTTTGATAAAAGGTTCGTTCGAGATAACCCAGCCAACGGCCATGGAAGGAAAAAAACCAAAACGCTGGCCCGGGGCAAACTTTTCGGATCCGGTATAGGCCCCGTTAAATTCAGCCAGATATTTGCTTTTGTAATCATACGTAATACGGCCAACCCAGTGTTCCTCATACCGCGGAAAATTCAGATTGGTAATGCCCTTTCTCCTGAAGAAAAGGGCCTTTCCTGAGAAGCTATGATCGCCTATTGTATTGGAATAATCCAGGGAGGCCTCATAATACAGCGAGCGGGTATAATTGTAACCATAACCACTGACCAGATATTCCCAGCCAACTGTAGCAGGTTTCTCAACAAATTCGGGACTCGGGATTACAATGGTGTCGTTTTCACTATAGTTATACCTCCTAACCGTTCCGTTATGAATAGATTGGCGGTAAGGGAAAGAAGAGTTATAGGAAAATTTTCCGCTTACCTTCAGCCCTTCGGCAATGAAAGGTAGCTTCTGTTCAAATTCCATGTCAGCAAACTGTTTGGCTTCTTTAGTATTGGTTTGCCCGGCGTTATTAAGCTTCACCAGGGGATTGACAACACCCTGGGCAGCCGGATCGCCACCGAGTTTACCATCCCTGTAACGGGGTGGAAACTTGTATGGCGGTGTCCAGTGGATCTCCTGGAAAAAACGATTATGATGCCAGGGATTAAGCTGATAAAAAGAAGTATGGTTCTTGATCCCTACCATTCCGGAGAGTTTCAGCTTTACATTGGTGGTCCTGGTGATGCTGAAATCCAGGTTTGATCGGTAGTTATAGCGTTCATAGCCAAAGGTGGGATCATAAAATTCCTGCTCCTTGGTCTCATAAATATCCCCATTCTTTGCATAACCAAACGATGTGAAATATCTGACAAAATCATTGCCCCCGCTGATATTCAGATTGTGTTTCTGACGAAAGCCAAAATCCTTGGTGATCTCATCATACCATTGCACATCAGGATAAAGATAGGGGTCGCCGCTGCGGTAATTTTCAATTTCCTGCTGGGTGTAAAGATTACTCCAGGCATTGTCATTGACATAGGCCTGATTGGCCAGTTGCAATGTTTTATAGTGGTCAAGATAATTCCATACATTGGTCGGCTGCTTGGCCGCCAGATTCGATGAGTATGAAATGTTCATTCTTCCTTTGCGACCGCTTTTGGTGGTGATCAATATAACCCCGTTGGCCCCTTTGACACCAAAGACGGCAGTGGCAGAAGCATCCTTCAGCACCGAAATCGACTCAATAGAACTGGGATTGATATCATTAAAATCCCTTTCAATGCCATCCACAAGTACAAGAGGTTCGTTATTCTGCCAGGTTGACTTGCCCCTGATCAGTATATTGGTAGCCCGTTCACCGGGCTGCCCTGTGGATTGACTAACAGTGACACCCGGTAATAAGCCCTGCATCGAGCTGGAAAGGGACAAATCTCCCTGAGCCTGCTCCAGATCTTCCCCCTTTGTCTGGGTAATGGACCCGACAACACTTTCCTTCTTTTGCGTACCGTAACCAACCACAACAACTTCTTCCAGTTCTTCCTGGGTAGGTTGCATTTCTATATTAATCGTGCTACGTCCTTCCACAGGTATCTCCTGCCCCTGATATCCGACAAAAGACACGCTCAAGACACCATCCGGGGGCACTTCAATACTATATTTACCATCGATATCAGTGGTTGTACCCACCAATTGACCGTCTAATCCTCCCTTAAGCGTGATATTGGCACCAGGAAGCGTATTCCCGTCGGGATCCGTAACCTGGCCTGTCACTTCAATAGTATTCTGAGCGATTACAGAGGATATAGACATTCCAAAAAATATTAAAATCAGAAAAGCAATCTTTCTCATAATGTTTTCCCTTTTATAATTAGTAGCTGCGGTTCGTGGTGTTGAAAAATTGTCTCTATCATATTAGTGAGTTTGATCACGGTTAAATTGCATTTCAAGTTTGAGTGGGTTGAAGATTTCTTCATAGACAGGTATCATTAAAAATTTTTAGATCACTCTTCCAAAAGTAGTGAAAAGGTTCATCTTGCAATGAAACATTCTTGTCATAAATTGGTAATATCTTTTCAGACTTTAATAGATTGAATATCAAATTTTTAGAAAGCAGTCCAGCACATTCGTTAATTTATTGAATGCTTTCTCCCAAATTTAGGATCAGAAAAATGCCAGGGCATTCAACAATTGAATGAAAAACAATATAAAAATATCATAACAGAAATAAACGGAAAATGACGGGATGATAAGAATGAATATTTAGCCTTTATATTCTGTTGGAGATTTACCGTAATATTTTTTAAAACATTTTCCAAAATAACTTAAATCATTGAACCCGGTTGAATACGCCACTTCCGTAATGGAGTAATTTTCATCGTATAGCATGTGTGCTGCCATTTTCAGACGGCTGTTCTTAATATATTCATTCGGACTTAAACCAACGATTTTATTGAATTTTCTATAAAGCATGGAATTGCTGGTCCCCATATCATGAACCAGTGATGGCACATTAAAATCAGGTTTAGTAATGTTATTCTCAATAATTTCAATGGCTCTTTTGATATATTGTTCATCCTTTGAAGTGAGATTCAATGTGGATACCTGGGGTTCAAGGCTTCCATTATTACCTGAATAATATTTCCGAAGGTTTTCCCAGCCTTCAAACAATGATTCAATCCGGGTATGCAAAAGTTTCAGGTTGACGGGTTTGGTGACATAAGAATCGGCACCATAATCATACCCCTTTATTTTACTTTCATCGTCAATCTTTGCAGTGAGCAGAATGATCGGGATATGGCTCGTGTTCAAATCATTCTTTATTTGTCTGGTGAACTCGTATCCATCGGTTCCCGGCATCATAATATCACTGACAATCAAATCAGGGAAGGTTGTTTGGGTAATACTGACAGCTTTATCACAATTATCAAGTGCCTTAACATTATAATATCTTGATAAAAATGTATACAGCAAATTCCTAAGCTCCTCATTATCTTCTATAAGAAGAACCCTCTTATCTTCTTTTTTTATACTTTCATCGGGTATTTGCTGATCATAGAAGAATTTGTGATCCTGCTGAAGGATGATACTCTGATCTTCAATGATTACAGAGGAATCCTCAGGGTTTTCTGTACTAATAATTTCATGATCCAGATAGGCCCACTTATCAATTGGAAAATCAATAATGAAAGAGGTACCCTCCTGCAGACGACTTCTAACGCTTATACTGCCTTTGTGTAGCTCAATCAGGCTTTTGGTCAATTCCAGTCCTATTCCGATGCCTGTAGTTTTTTGAGAATCGATCCGTTTAAAACGCTTGAATATCTGGTCCAACTTATCTTCAGGGATACCCTCTCCGGTATCAGTCACGCTGATCTGAGCATATGTGATGCCATTTTTTTGAATATGTTGGCCATAAACAGAAACATGGCCCTGTTCCGTATATTTGAATGCATTGGAAAGGAGATTATGCAAGATCTTTTCCAGTTTATCCCTGTCGTAATAGCCTGTATTCAGGTCATTGGAAAGAAACATATCATATTGCAGATTTTGCTTGCCGGCGAGGGGATAAAATGTGCTGTATATTTCGTTTAGATGTTCCTTTAAGTTATTAGATGCCACCTTCAATTGTAAAGTACCTGCCTCCGATTTTCTAATCAACATAAACTGATTAACCAAATTCTTTAACATCGTAACATTGCGTTGAATGATGCGTAAAGATTGTCCGGAAAAATTTTTCGAAGCCGAGGAGTCATCTACCACACACGAAATAATGGAAAGGGGAGTAAGAAATTCATGGGAAATGTTGGTCAGCAGACGAAGTTTGAACTGATGTTGTTTTTCTTTTTTGGCACGCAATTCTTCTTCCCACTTTAACTCTTGTTTCATTTTTGTCCTGTAAACGGTCATTCTTATAATCAGGTAAAAAATGCCAAAAACAATCAAACTATAAATGATAAAAGCCACATTAGAAGCGTATGGGGATGGTTCTACAGTAAAATTCAGTGTAACCGGTTCTCGGCACCAAAATCCATTGCTATTGCCAGCTTTCACTTTGAATGTATAGTCGCCGCGGGGCAGGCTGGTAAAGACAGCCTTTCGGTCGGAAGCTTCCTTATATTGCCAATCATCATTGTACCCTTCCAGAATATAGGCATATTGGTTATGAGCAGGATGTTTATAAGATAAAGCAGAAAATTCTATGGATAAGGTTTTGACATGATGGGGCACTTCAATGAGGCTATCCGAACCTGCGTTAATGTGTTTGTCTTGGCCGTTGAATTTCAGTTCAGTGATTGCCAGTTTGGGTTTTACCGTCTGAAAACGGATACGGGCCGGCTTAAAACTGTTAAAACCATTGTGACCTCCAAAATAAAATGTACTGTCATCAGAAGACTTGAACTTGGCGCCTCTTATAAAAATGCGACCCTGTAAACCATCTTTGACGGTATAATTGGTGAAATGAGGGCCTCCGTTGTTGTCAATATGCAATCTCACAACCCCTTGATTCGTTCCCAACCACAAAGAAGTATCTATGGATTCCATGATGGTTGTCACATTATCAGCTATCAGCCCTTCATTCTTCCCATAGCGGGTAAAGTAATCCTTATCCCTGTTATATTTCACAAGCCCTCCTCCATTAGTGCCGATGAAAAGCCTTTCTTCGCTGTCTTCATATATATCATTAATAATGTTGCTGCTTAAACTATTTTCATTGTCAGGGTTGGGTCGATAGCGCTGAAACTTCATATCCTTCTTCACAAAATTGTCCGTATAACGATTCAATCCTTTGTTCATGGTTCCCAACCAAACATCGCCGTAAGAATCCTGATAAATAGAGGTAATGCTGTTACCACTTAACGATGTGGTATCATCTTGTGAGTGGGAGGCGTGGAAAAGGCTGTATTGCTCTCCCTGGTGCTCATGGTATTTAAATATATAAAGCCCGTTATTCGTACCTACCCATATATTATTATCAACATCCCGCATAAAAGCATATACTGCACGGCAGATAAAATTGTCATAGCGGCTGTTGAGTTTGATATAACTTTCTTTTTCCGGATCCATCATAAAAGCCCCCCGGTAACGTGTACCGAACCATATGCGACCAAACTGGTCTTTATGAAAATCATATACCAGATTGAGCCGGGGCAGCTGCTGAAATAATTCCAGATCGGTATAGGAGGTATATGAATGGGTTGTTTCATTATATTGAAGGAATCCTTCTGTTTTAACACCGATAAGAATATTTTCTTTGTCCAGCTCACAAAAGCTGTAAACTGAACTTTCCCGGATCAATTGTGATTTATCTAATGTAACTTCATGCAGTTTGAATCTGTTTCTGTCCAGATTAACCTTATGGAGTCCTCCTCCCTGGGTACCCAGCCATATAATTCCTTCACGGTCGGAGAAAAGGGAATAAATCTGACTATGATCAGGGGCATAACCAAGGTCCTGATTAGCGCGGATTTTTAGTGGATTTTCAATATTTTTCCCGTCAGATATAAGAATACCATCATTGGTTCCAAACCATATTTTTCCTGTCTTATCGGTTTCTATGGAATAAATGATATTCCCAACTTCATTATCGTTCAGTTTTCCTGCAAGGCTTTCATTCAAGTAGGAATAGTGCTCAATATTGTGTACTTTCTGCCTTACCGAATCCAGCCTGAATAATCCATGTCCCCAGGTTCCGACTAGCAGACGTCCCTGCTGGTCTTCATGTATAGATACAACATTCTTATTATCTATAGGATACGGCCAGGGTAGATCAACATGTATGAAATCGTTATTTGGCCTATCGTAATAGAACAGCCCATTGTTCCAGGTACCAATCCATAATCTGCCCTCACTGTCTCCGTAGATAACCTTGATACTGCTTACTGAAGCCAAATGGTCTCTCTTGGTACGATATACGGTCAAATGACCTGTGGTATCCAGACAAAGAAGTCCATAATTGTTGGTTCCGATCCATTTATTTCCTTTCCTATCAATATAAAGATCAGTAATATCCCCTGAAGGCAATGTGGGATTTTCAGTCTTGGTATTGATAACCGATACTTTGCCTGTGTTTTTGTTATAAATATTGATCCCGTTGTCGTGTGTGCCCAGCCATAGACGGCCCTCTTCATCTTCGTCAACAGCTGTAAAATGATTGCCGGTGAATGTCACATCTTCTGAGTAATCAGGCTTAAGGGTCTTGAAGGAATAACCATCATAACGGTTTAAACCATCGTGGGTTAATATCCACAACAAACCCTCACTATCCTGATAGATTTCCGTGATAATGTCAGATGACAATCCATTCCTGCTGTTGATGGTTTCAAAAAAGTAGCTGCCTTTTTTCTGGGCATCAACAGCAAAAGAAATGCTAAGGATTTCCCTCTTTCC
>JAGXLC010000144.1 GCA_018334875.1 Bacteroidales bacterium
CAGGTAAAAATACCTAATCAATAGCAATACTTAGGTAAATCTACGCATATGCATTCAACTGGCATTTGTTTTTTCTTCAAAACCCACGCGTTTCATCACTCCCCATGCCCGGTTACCTCTGATATAGGAAATATTGCCCTTTAAATACCAATAAACAAGCAGGGGGTGATAAAGAAAAGGTTCTGCCATGGCCACCAGAAAGAGCCGCAGATTTTCGCGTGGTTTTTTATAGGGATGAAATGTCAGCTCATCATAAAGTATGGAAAAAAAGGAAAATGAGAGTGCAAAAAGGTAAATAAAAAGCAGTATGGTCAGGAACAGGGGCCAGTTTATCAGGCCAACCAAAGCCATAACCAGGAAATAAACAAATCCGAAAAATTCTACAATAGGGGCAAGCCATTCAAAGAAAAACCAATAGGGGTAACCAAGCATACCTAAAGCGCCATACTTAGGATTAAAGAACAACTTCCTGTGAATATACAGTGTATCCATTGTCCCCCGTATCCAACGGTTTCTTTGCCTTCCCAGTATTTTCCGGTCGGAAGGTACTTCTGTCCATAGCAGGGGGTCCGGAAGATACATTACTTTATGCCTGATGCCTTTTTCGTACATATAACGCCGCATACGAACCACCAACTCCATATCTTCACCAACGGTTTCCTTAAGGTAGCCTCCGCAGCGTATAATCACCTCTTTATCAAACATTCCAACAGCACCGGAAATAATCAGCAGCCCGTCCATATGGCTCCAGGCAATGCGGCCGATCAAAAACGCCCGGGTATATTCAAGTACCTGTATCCGGGGGAAAAATTTCCTGGGCACCCGTCGTTGTATCAGCCTGCCTTTCTCTACTTTACAGGAATTGGCTACATGAACCACACCTCCTACAGCTATAAGTTTCTTTTTATGGGTCTGCATAAAAGGCCGCGACAGCTTAAGAAGGGCGTCATGCTCTATGATCGAATCAACATCCAGACAGACTACATAAGGTTTCCCGGAGGCATTCAGCCCTGCATTGAGGGCATCGGCCTTTCCCCCGTTCTCTTTATCAATGACCATAAGATTATGGTAAGCTTTATTCGTGGATCGATAGATTCCCCGGACTAGCTGAGTGCTCAGTCTATCATAAACATAATAGCTCACCCTCTTAAGTTCATAGGCGGCAATTGCTTTTTCCAGGCTGTCATCAGTACTCCCGTCATTAACAACAATCACATCATAATTGTTATACTGCAGATTAAGTAAGGCCCTGATGTTGGCGACGATACTCGAAGACTCATTGTAACAGGGAGCTATAACGGATATCTCGGGTGCAATAGGAGAATTGATTATTGTATGATAATCCACCGGCCGGGTCTTCCTCATATAACTGCTCAGAAAATATCCCGCAATAAGCCATAATAAAAAGTAACCGCCGGTTATTATAAGAGAATAAAACAAGATGAGGTTGTCAATGGCATTGATAATATTTTGAACGAAATTTTCCATATCAACTGGCATTTTCAATTATATGATGACACATGGAACGAATGGATTGATCTTCTGTCTGGTCTCTCAAAGCCCTAACCTCCTGTTGATTGTTTAAACTTTGATTATAAAAGGATTCCAGGAGATAAAACAACATGGTATTGTCGGTTTCTACTTCAAGAATCTCATGATACATTTGTTTTCTCAGCTTCTTTTTACCAATAAAATAATCGATCATCACTTTCTTTACAGCCTGTGTTTCATTTAAATAATAATACCGAAAGATGTCATCTATTCCCTGGATTCTAAGCTCTACAATGGTTTTATAGGTTTCAAGCCTGATCTGCTCATTGTGATGATCGATAAGCCGTAAAAGGACTTCAGTATTTTTACTTTTAAGATAGTACCACCGGATTAGGCGCAATGCAAACACAATGACCGATTCGTTGCCGGATCGAAGATATTCATACAGATCAGGCAGTGGTATTGAATTGTGAATCATGGTTTCGTAGAGATTCATCTGATCCCATTCAGTAAGTATGTGGGAATAACCCTCAAGAAAAGAAAGCGCCTGATCCGAATACTGGCTGATATAGGCCAATTGGCTGTATAACCGAACTTCCGGGTTTGAACTTTCCGTCAATTTGGAAAGATTGATCAACATCTCCCCCCGGAACGGACGAATCGAAAGATATTTCAGATATAGAGCCTTAATTGGCCAGGCTCCTGTTCTGATCTTTTTAAGCAGATAAGGTTGCAGGTTATTATCCCTGTAAACATACCTCAGCTTGATCTGCATCCTCCCGTAAATGATATAGGCTAGTTCATACAGTTGTTCTATAAGAATCCTTTTATTGGCATCACGATGCAGGCCAGGAAAATAAGGTACATCCAATTCATTTTGCTCATTCAGATAGCTTATCAATATCTCTTTGTAAAGTTCCCAGCTTTTTCTTTTCTTCTTTTGGCTGTAATACCGGTAGTATTTTATACTGAAAACCAACATCATAATACTTATTATGGATAAAATAAAAAGAACCATAAGGAAGGTAAAAAAAGGGACCAGTTTATAGAACAAAGAATTTCCGGTAAACGAAGTGCCCGAGCTTCTGGCTATCCGTTCATCCAACCACTCAGTCAATTTTCCGAATAAACCTGTAGATTTTTTATTTACCTCGGATTTTGATTGTTCTTTCAGGGTAGAATCACTGGTCTCTGTATTCACTTCAATTATCTCGTTATAAGTGGAATAACTGCAGAACGCCTGATTCGTGAAGAAAAGCATCAAGCCCATCAAACACAAGATATACATAAATTGATTCATAAAAGATCCGCTAATTATAAAATTGATACATAATGCGCAATTCAGTAATTATATGATCCCGGAAATTATTGTCCATAAATTCCTCATTCCGGTAGATCAGTCCCAGTTTTATCAACCAGTGTTTTATATTTTCCTGGTATTCCAGATGAATTCCCGTTGTATTAAGCCGGTTGAGCTCTTCAAAATCCACAGCATAAGCAAGGCTTTCCGGTGAAGTGCCATATTCCAACTTCAAACCAATATAATCATCACTGGTGGCCAGATATCTTCTTGCCCTGAGCGTATAGGTATGTCCGGTTGCTCTTTCTTCGGGTGTAATGTAAGTTCTCAATGCGAACCAATAGTCTCGGAAATATAAACCAGCCGATCCTGTATAGAAGAATATGGGCTCATTCCATTTCAGTCCACGGAAACCTCCGGAGAGTTCATATCCTTTGTCGAAATTGTGGAACCATTCTGCAGCATAGCGCTGTTCCGGAAATAATGGTGACCCGCTGTAGGCCAGATTAAGGTAAAGATAGTCGGATGGGGTAATGCGGGGATACCCGTCCAACTGAAATTGTAAATTGACTTTGCCGGGGTTATCAACATAAGGATGTCCCGAACCAACCAACCTCCCATAATTGATCATCCCTATGAAAAGAGAATTTTTCAGGTTCAGATCTGCCCGTAATGAAGTTACATGCCACCTTTTGACCCAGGGTTTTCTGAAAAAACTAAAACGATGAACTACTCCGGCCTGCTTTAACAAACCCGGATTAAGGTCCTTATAAAGTACGTTGCCTTTTTTATGACCCGGCTTGATAGTCAGCAGACGCTCCAGCGTTTCGGAGGCCGGCTCATTTTCCCCCAATTCAGCCAAAATATCAGCCTTCTTATAAAGCATATCCACATCGTTCGGATAATGCTCCAATCCATGATTGGCATATTCCAGAGCTTTAGTAAAATTATCCGACCAACGTTCCAAATCAATTAGGGCATGAATGCAGTCATAATGCGTGGGCATCTTTTCATACACTGTTTTTAGCTCCGTCCGGGCACTATCATGCTTCTCGTCCCAAATCAATGTACGGCCAATGAGTACACGGGCATCATGATAATCCGGATCTTGTGAAAGTATGTCATAAGCAATCTTCCGTGCCTCTTGAGTTTCCTGGTCATAAGCCAGTTGTCTGGCTTCCTGCAATTGTTCCGGGAGGGAACGCTCCTCGCCATATAGAATGTTAACAAACACTCCAAAATACAAATGGATCAACAGAAAAGCAGGAAGAAAATATCTTATAAATGGTATTTTATCGTCGGGATGCTTTTTTTCGTAATCCATTATGAAATCGGGGTTTTGTTTCTAATTTGTCTCTAATTAACTTATAAATCATTTAAAATGAGCGATATCGAATCTTTTTGGCTAAATTTAAGCATTTTGTGTAAATAAGCAAGGGGTATGCCTGCCCGTTCGCATGCATGGCGCATATTATGCTCCACAAACTCATATACTTCCCGGTTTTTCTCAAGTTTGTTACCGTTAACCTTCAATCGGAGATGGTTCCGGAGAATACCAATTATTCTCATATCCATTCCCATAACATCAACTGAAAGGCCTGTGTCAATCATATATTCGGATGCTGTTCTGAAATTAAAGGATGGAGCTCTATAAACAAGATGATTACGGATCTCCCGGGCTTCCATTGCCGTGTGATCCATTTCATTAAGCAGTACAAATGAACCATCATCTATCACCATGGGATTATCCATCAGCCCATTGATCTGGCTTGCCTGAATATCGGGAAATCTTGTTACGTGAAATTCTCTTAGCACTCTGGAAATATAATTTTCCCGCTCTTTATCTTTAGAGAGTAAAACATCCAGACTGAGGCTTTCTTTAAATCTGTTGAATTCAGCCTCCTTATTTGTCAAATGCCTGGGCAGCTCCTCTTCCTCTGTGATACAAAATAACATAACCAGCTTTATCCATAGCGCATCTCCCGTTAAGGTATTGTATAAACCCAATTCAGGCATTGAAATCCGGTGAATCAGGTATTTGGTTATCTTCAATATTTTCTGAATGGCTTCCTCACTCAAATGCTGATCATCCACAATGATACGTGAATCAATATCCAACTGATCAGATATATCCATACTCAACATTTCGATTTCCTGGGGCAACCGATCGGGGTTAAAGGGCTTCGTTAAATAGGAGTCTGCATTAAGTTGATAGGCCTTATAGACAGTATCCATATTTTGAACAGATGAAAGTACAATGGTTTTGGGTTTATGATCCTGATTGTTTATAAAATGAAGCACTTCCAGACCTGTATAATAGGGAAGCAAGATCTCAGTGATTACCAAGTCGAAATTGCTCAAATTAAGCATTCTGAAAGCCTCTATTCCATCGCTGGCCAGATAAGTGCTATGTCCGTTTCTATCAAGGATCGATTGTATTAAGCTACCAATCAATTCATTGCTTTCGGCTATCAAAATTCGCATTGGACACAAAAATTTTCGTCCAATATTAATTAATTTTACGCACAAAACATATACAGTTTATGGAAGAAATAGTAACCTTCATCAATTATAATGATATATTCGACATTTTTATTGAAAAGGAAGAGGAAAGCATTGAAATTTACAACACATTTGCGCGTATGTCCGAAAATATGGAGCTACGTAAAACTTTCGAACAATTTGTACGTTATGGAATGGCCCACATAACAGAATTAAGGAATAAGAGAGAGCAATATCCGGGAGGTAATTTTTCGAATTCCATTTCTGTAAAAATCAATCAAATATCTCATGAGTCCATAAATTTTAAAATAATGGCATATCGGGATATACTGGAATTTGCCATAGAGATAGAAAAGAGATCGGAACTGCTTTATCATGATATGGCCAATCAGGTTAATGATGAAGAAGTAAAAAAACTCTTTCTGAAAAATTCAGAGGAGGAACGAAGACAGCGCCTTCGGATTGAAAAAATGCTGTCTTTTGAAGACAGCGATTCAAATATATAATCCCGTTAACATATTACCCCATGCACCTTCCTTTACTCGGCCTTTCAAACATTCACGTCATTTCAAAACAAATGCTGTTAACGGTCATAGCTTTCATTGCTGTTATGTTAACTGCCCAATCCTCTCAAGGCCAAAACGTTTCCAATTCATGCAGCTCAAACCCGGAAGTTCCCTTTTCGGTGGACAAAACCCATCTGACCCTCTGGAACGGGTGTGAATACGTTCCAATCTTTGTTAAAGGAATGAATCTGGGAGTAGCGGTTCCGGGTACATTTGCAGGTCAGCTTGCTGCCTCACGGGAACAATACCGGCAGTGGTTTTCCCAGATACGGGAAGCAGGATACAATGTCGTGCGTATCTATACGCTGCATTATCCCAGATTTTATGAAGAACTGAATGCCTTTAATGAGGCGAACCCCAAAAAGCCTTTGTATGTCTTCCAGGGAATTTGGCTGGAAGGTAGTCTTCCGGATTATAATGATGACCTGCACTTTTTAACCGATACATTCGACCTCCAGATAAGGGAAGCCATTGACTGCATCCATGGTAACCGCTCCATAGAACACCGGTACGGAAAAGCCTACGGTGAATATCAGACCGATGTATCGGAATGGATTCTGGGTTATATCATAGGCCGGGAAGTTATTCCAAGGGAAGTACTCACCACAAACGAAAACCATCCGAACAACACTTCCTACCAGGGAGAAATTTTTTCCCTACCTTCCGGAACCCCTACCGAGTGTTGGGTAACGCAACGGCTCGACAGGCTGGTTCAATACGAAAGATCGGAATACAGCACCGAGCGGCCGGTGAGCTTTTCAAGCTGGCCCACACTGGATCCTCTGGAACATCAGGAAACCTTCACGGATGAAGATATCGCTTCTATAGATCTTGCCAATCTAAAATTTTCGGATTCATCTGCGGGATACTTTGCCAGTTACCACGCCTATCCGTATTACCCCGATTTTATCAGTACCAATCCCTATTATCAGTCATTTTCAGACCATATCGGACAGAACAGTTATCTTGGATATTTGTACGACCTTAAAAATCACTATGACCGTTTTCCATTAATAATTGCCGAATTCGGAGTACCTTCAAGTTGGGGCATAGCCCATTATTCCCATACCGGAACCCATCACGGAGGCAAAAGCG
The DNA here is from genome assembly GCA_018334875.1 of Bacteroidales bacterium. Lineage (NCBI taxonomy): Bacteria > Pseudomonadati > Bacteroidota > Bacteroidia > Bacteroidales > Bacteroidales bacterium. Next base: position 6,955 of record JAGXLC010000144.1, read on the forward strand.
AGGTAGAACAGGGAGAAGCAAATATGCGGCTGTTGCAGAATATTTTCGAAAGCCGGTGTGGCGGTGGAATTCAGTTTTCCTGGATTGATGAATGGTGGAAACCCACCTGGGTTACCACCCCCATGGACTATTTATCCCACCGGCGACCCTTTTGGCACAATGTAACGGCAGCCGAACAAAATTTCGGGCTCTTAAAATTTGAAAAAGAACCGGTCTCCTATAAAAAGTGGAAAACTTATCAAAATGAGAAACCCATCGATACCATTTCCGTGACCCACGACTATTCATATTTTCGTCTTCGGCTTGCTTTGAAGGAAACAATACAACCCGATGATTCGATCTGGATAGCCCTTGATACTTATTCTGAAGATTTAGGAGAACGAATACTGCCTACGGGGGACACCATTCAACACAGGGCAGAATTTGCATTAAAGATCACCAATCATGATGCCGAACTTTTTGTCACACAAGCTTATGATCTTTTCGGAATTAAATTTGGCATTTCCTCGCCGGAACAATTATACCGATCAGTCCCAACCACAGGCGCTCCGTGGAATATCGTGCGGTGGAAAAATAATATCGGTACGCTCGATGTCCAATATATAGGGAAAATGAATACCAGAATTGGAAATCAACCTGCTTCCAGTAAGGATGCCGTTATGATATCGGACAAACAGCTTGAAATCCGGCTACCCTGGACATTGCTTCATTTTGTTGATCCCAGTACCATGAATGTGATCCATGATGACCGCACAACCTCCGTAACCGAAGATACCATCTCGGATGGTATCGCCATATCTGTATTTTATAACAACAATCAGATGGCACCTGAGAGCCGATATAAATGGGATAGCTGGAATACCGTTGATGATGTAAAAACTGTGAAAAAGGCATCCTATTCCATCATCAAAAACCGGATCGGCCAGTTCAATAACCCGCCTGTTGCATTCTGCGACTCCTATACCGTGAAAGAGAACGGAACCCTGGAAGTATCAAAAGAAAATGGGATATTAAAAAATGACTTTGATATAGACGGCAACCCATTCAGTCTGGGAATGGTTCGCTGGCCAAAGCACGGAACCCTGAATATATCAGGGGACGGATCATTTGTTTACAATCCTTACAAAAAATATTTCGGAGAGGATTCCTTTACCTACTCCCTTTATGACGGATTCGGGCATTCAGATACTACCCGGGCCACTATAGAGATCACCCCAAAACAAAAAGGACAATTGATGATATATCCCAATCCTGCAACCGATCAAATCAATATCCGCACAGGGATCAAGGCGGATGTATATCGGGTACAGATTGTCAATATTCTGGGCAATGAGGTAATGGCAAAAACCCTGACATCAAATCAAGAAATCATTGATATTTCTCCACTCACGTCCGGCTCTTATATGCTCATTGTTGAAACCAAACAAAATCGGATTACCCGTTCTTTCATCGTAAAATGAGATGATTAACACAATATTAACAAGACCTTCTATTCCGCATCCCTATCTGTAAAATTTTATTAAACTTGTAAGCAATATTTCCCTGATACGGCAACCGAGAATATCGTATACCATTGTAACCGTTGTGGTTATAAGATCAACACTCCCGGGAAATGCTTTGTTTGCTGATTACATGAAGAAATCAGTCAATATACTGAAAAACAGCCAGATTAACAAACAAAATGCTCATAACGAAAAATCAAGTGAACGGGTTTTTTTATCAAGACTTTTGGCACCCTTTTCATTTTAAATTCATTGAACATTTCAGGCAGAAATTTGTTCTTTCATTGTTTAGGAGCCATATCTTTTTATAACCATGTCTGATCTGATACACATTGTATATGTAAGCTTCGCCTATAAGGCCTTGTCCGAAAAAGAACTTGATGCACTGCTGGCAGGGATCCGAAAAAAGAATGAACCACGGAATGTGACCGGGCTCCTTCTTTATAATGACCTGAATTTCATACAGGTCATTGAGGGAGCAGAAAAAACCATTCATAATCTATTCGAAGATATTGAGCAGGATACCCGACACACCAATATAGTAAAACTTCTGGAAGAATCTATTGAAAAGCGGGCCTTCCCAGACTGGTCTATGGGCTTTCGGAGAATCAGCAAGAAACAATCATCCCGAATCCCGGGATTTTCTGATTTTTTAACTGCCGAAGACCCTGAAAAGGTTATCAGCGGAAGCACCGAACAAGTCATGCATCTTCTGGACAGCTTCAGGAGATATACCTGAAATCCATACATAATGGACCTTGGGCTAAAATTTTCATTTATTTTTTTTGAGAATAAAAAAAGAGCATTATATTTGCAACGCTATAAAAATAAAAGGGCGTTTAGCTCAGTTGGTTCAGAGCGCTTGCCTTACAAGCAAGAAGTCGATGGTTCGAATCCATCAACGCCCACAAGAGAAAAGGAAAGGGGTTTTGGAAGGTCACCAAGGCCCCTTTTTTATGTCTGGTTGAAACATGGTTGAAACATTGACACATAAATTTGATCTTTACTGTCCACCCATCCAATCCCTATAGAAAATGGACGGGTGGACGAACTAAAACCCATTGAAAATCCGCTTGTAACTCCCAACAAATCTGTATCCGGGTGCAAGGGTGTAGAAAATTGGAAAAACTTTTCTATATAATCGGTATATGGTTGCCAGGTATTTCCAGAAAGTTTTGCAAAATCCCACGCCCATACACCCTATCCCTTATATAATGGGACTTTAAGGAGGGTTTTGTAAGGATTTAGATGGTTTTTACGGACTCAGCGCTTTTATTGGAAAATTGTTGCTTATCATGATGTAGTTCATAACCTTTGATTTTATCGTTTGGAAATACATGAGGCTGATTTTC
>JAGXLC010000145.1 GCA_018334875.1 Bacteroidales bacterium
GTTTTGTCTTTGCGTTTGCCAAAAATCATGGCTGGCAGAGTTTTGAAGAAACCAACCTGGCCGGCAGGTTTGATTCAGCCAATGCTACTACAGGCGCTACAGTGAAAGTCAGTGATCCGGTAGATCTTTCCAAACTTAAAAAGCCGGTGACAAAGGGAACCCTTGGAGGCCATGAAATCAGCCGGATGATTTGCGGAGGGAATCTGATCAGCGGGTTCGCCCACAGCCGTGATCTGATTTATGTTTCGAACTGGCTCAAACAATATTTCACGGATAAAAAGGTATTGGATACTTTCTGGCTCTGTGAACAGGCCGGGATCAATACCAGTGCTGTACGGACCGCTCCCCCTGAGATCAATCTGCTGAATCAATACTGGAAACAGGGCGGTACCATGAAGTGGCTGGCCCCTGTTTATCCTGAAGAGAAAAATTACAAGGAAAATATTGACATGGCCATTGACAATGGAGCCATTGCTGCCACGATTATGGGTAATGTGGGCGACAAATGGGCCAGAGAAGGCAAATTTGAGCTGATGGCCAAAACACTGGACTATATTAAGAGTAAGGGAGTACCGGCAGGTGTTACAGGACATGAACTGAATACCATTAAAGGGGCTGAAGAGCACAACGTGGGAGCAGACTTCTACATGAAAACCATACACAGCAGGAATTACTGGTCATGGAAACCTGAACAAGAAAAGGATAAATGGATTATCGACAACTATTCCATTGACAATTACTGGGCAAGAACTCCTGATGAAACCATCCGGTTTATGGAAAGCATCAATAAGCCCTGGATAGCCTATAAGATATTGGCCGCCGGAGCCATTCCTCCTAAAGATGCTTTCCGGTATGCCTTTGAGAATGGTGCAGACTTTGCCTGTGTGGGTATGTTTGATTTCCAGGTTGTAGAAGATGCCAATATCTTCACCGAAGTTCTGGAAGACCCGAAATTTAACAGGAAAAGGTCCTGGATGGCGTAAAAAAGTGTAAGATTTGAGGTTTGTAAAGTAAGTCAGAATTATGCTATCACTTCTAAAAATTTTGTTTTTTTAGCAAAGTTTTGCTGCAATTTATTGTTAAATTTTTGATTTTATCGGGTTCTTTTGTTTTTAAAAATATTTATTAGATTAGCTCCCTAAAATACGATGCTTTATGGGACAAGAATTTTCTACAATAGACTATATCAGTTTCATTCTTTACATTGTGTTAATACTGGGAATTGCTTTGTGGGTTTCCAGAGAGAAGAAGGGCCACAAAAAGGACTCGAGTGATTATTTCCTGGCCGGCAAAGCTTTGCCCTGGTGGGCTATAGGTACTTCGCTTATAGCTTCTAATATATCGGCAGAACAGTTCATTGGGATGTCGGGTTCCGGATATGCCATTGGCCTGGCCATTGCCAGCTACGAATGGATGTCGGCAGCCGCATTGTTGATCATTGCCAAATTTTTCATGCCGATCTTCCTGAACAAGAAGATATATACCATGCCCCAGTTTTTGGAGCTGCGCTACGACAATAGGGTACGTACCGTTTTATCAGTTCTGTGGCTGTTATTATACATTTTTGTCAATCTTACCTCTGTTCTTTATTTAGGTTCTCTTGCCCTGAATACCATTATGGGTATTCCCCTGTTGTATGGCATTCTTGGTTTGGCTATATTTGCAGGGTTGTATAGCATTTACGGAGGACTGAAGTCGGTAGCCTGGACCGATTTTATTCAGGTGGCATTTCTTATAGGCGGTGGATTGATCACTACCTATGTAGCCTTATCGGCAGTGGCGGATCAATATGGGGTTAGCGGACCGCTTGCGGGGCTGGTAGAGATGTTCCATCAATTTCCCAATAAATTTGATATGATACTGGAGAAGGGCCAGATCATGGTTCCTGACGGACAAGGCGGAACACGCGATGCCTTCAAGGATATACCCGGAATATCCGTACTGGTTGGCGGACTATGGATTGCCAACTTTTTCTATTGGGGCTTTAATCAATATGTTATACAGAAGGGCCTGGCTGCTAAAAATATTAAGGAGGCCCAGCGGGGATTGGCTTTTGCCGGGTATTTGAAATTGTTGGTGCCGTTGATCGTTGTAGTACCCGGAATCGCTGCCTATGTTTTGTCCAGCGGAGACTTGTCGCCCTCAGATAAAGCATATCCATTTGTATTGCAATTGGTGCCGGTTGGTGTAAGGGGTATTGCATTTGCAGCCCTTGTAGCGGCCATTATTTCTACCTTAGCGGCTATTCTCAATTCTACCTCCACCATTTTCACCATGGATATTTATAAGCATTTTATCAATAAAGACCTCAGTGAGACCAATACAGTGAGAATGGGTCGTATGGCCAGCTTTACGGCTTTAGTGATAGGAGTGCTGGTGGCCAGACCCCTCTTGGGTCAACTGGATCAGGCTTTCCAGTTCATACAGGATTTTACCGGTTATATTACGCCAGGGGTTGTGGTGATATTTATTGGAGGATTGTTATGGCGACGTGCCACACCAAATGCAGCCTTATGGATAGCCATTTTGACCATACCCTTTTCTCTTGTGATAGATACTTTATTACCGGGAACACCTTTCATGAACCGGATTGGTTATGTCGCCGTTGCATTGGCTGTTGTATTTGTTTTGATAAGCCAATTTGAACTTAAAAAGGCCGGTAAAGAAGCACATGAAAAAGGTATCCAGATTTATACCGGTCTCTTCAGTACAGGAAATGTATTTAATGTAATGGCTATTGGAATTTTGGCCATTTTGGCTGTATTGTACATTTTCCTCTGGTAAGAACAAAGTTTGAAAGAATAGAGAAAGTTAACCCCCGAATGGCTTTTGCATTTCGGGGGTTAACGTAGTACCTTACCGGTCAAATTCTTGTTTTTTTTGGCAAAACCTACTCGGTAAGGTACTGGGGCTTTTTATTTTTAAGATTTATAGTGTTTTTCAGACAATTCCGCCAAAGTGCTGGCAGCGTATTCCGGTGTAAAATCCCTTTGGGGATTGGCCAGCATTTCATATCCTACCATAAACTTTTTAATGGTAGCATTCCTGAGTAAAGGCGGATAAAAATGCATGTGAAAGTGCCATTCGGGATGTTCAATGTTGTCGGTAGGGTTCTGATGCATACCAGCAGAATAAGGGAACGACGTATGAAAGAGATTGTCGTATTTTACTGTAAGACGCTTCAATACATCTGCAAAACCCCTTTTCTCCTCTTCTGAAAATTCCAGAATATTCCGGATATGCCTTTTGCTGATGATCATGGTTTCAAATGGCCATATCGCCCAAAAAGGCACCAGAGCTACAAAGTGACTGTTTTCCAGCACAACCCTTTCCCTGAGGTTAAGTTCCAGTTCCAGATAGTCTGAAAGCATGCTCCTGCCATGCTTCTGATGGTAACTCGCCTGGCTTTGGGTTTCTTTGGCAGGTTCTACCGGAATGGATTCCTGGGCCCAAATCTGACCATGGGGATGGGGATTGCTGCACCCCATGATGCTGCCTTTGTTTTCGAAAATCTGCACGTAATTGATATAGTCTTTCTCACCAAGCCACTGATACTCATTCCTCCATTGCTCGATGACATTAAGTAGCTGCTCTTCACTAAATTCGGCCAGGGTAAGGTCGTGGCGGGGAGAAAAACATACCACCCGGCATATTCCCTTCTCGCTTTTGGCCAACAGGAGCCCGTCTTTTTCATATTTTCCTTCCGGTATATTACTTTCCAGGGCGGAGAAATCATTGGTAAAGACAAAAGTACTGGTATAATCCGGATTTTGCCTTCCTCCGGCCCTGGAGTTTCCCGGGCACAAATAGCAATTCTCATCGTATTGCGGTCTTTGCTCCTCTGATTGCTGTTCCTGCTTGCCCTGCCATGGGCGTTTGGTCCGGTGCGGTGATACCTGAACCCATTCACCGGTGAGCATATTATATCTGCGGTGGCTGTGTTCGCTCACATTGAATTTGGACATCTTAATGACTTTTTATTCCATCATCTGTTTCCACTTCGAAGAAATCTGGCTGTATGCTGAATCTGTCATAATATGCTTTTGCAAGCCTCTCTTCAAATTCTTCCCGGGAGTCAATCTTAACCAGATTGATTGTAGATCCGCCAAAGCCACCGCCCATCATACGGGCTCCCTTCACATATTCCATATCTTTGGTCAGATCGACCAGGAAATCGGTTTCGTCGCAGCTCACTTCATACATCTCTGAAAGGCCTTTGTGTGAGAGATAAAGGTTTCTGCCGATGGCATCCACATCGTTTTCCTGAAGCTTTTCACAGGTGTCGTGTACCCGCTCGTTTTCCCTTAATACATACAAGCATCTGTCAAGCACCACTTCATCCATCTGATCCTGATGTTCCTCCAGCATATCGAAAGTTACATCTCTGAGGTTTTTCACAGAAGGATGGTTTTGCTTTATGATACCTACTCCTTCCGCGCATTGTTTCCTTCGTACATTATATTCCGAGGAAGCAAGCTCATGTTGGACGTTGGAGTTACAAAGGATTAGCTGATAATCTTTAAAATGAAGCGGATAATAATCGCTGTCCATACTTCTGCAATCGAGCTTTACCACGTGTCCTTTTTTTCCATAGACGGCTGCAAACTGATCCATAATGCCGCAGGGCATTCCGGCGAAATTGTGTTCGGCGTTTTGACTCAGATGCATGATTTGTGCAGGTTCCACGCCAACATCAAAAATTTCATTAATGGCATGGGCAAAACCGGTTTCCAGTGCTGCAGAAGAACTAAGTCCTGCGCCCAGTGGCAGATCTCCTCCGAAAACACAGTCAAAGCCGGTGAGGTTAAATTCCCTGATCTTCATCATTTCCCTGATGACACCCAGCGGATAATTTACCCATGTCTTCTTCACAGGTTCTTTTTGATCTGCCGGAAAAGTATATTCTTCATCAATGTCATGGGCATATATTCTGCATTGCCCGGAATCGTTCTTTTTCAGTGCAAAATATATCCTTTTGTTGATGGCGGCCGGAAGCACAAATCCATCGTTGTAATCGGTATGTTCTCCAATCACGTTGATTCTTCCGGGAGCACTGAAAAGTTGGGGATGCTCCCCGTACCTTTCCACAAATTTTTCATGTATGGTATCCTGTATCATAGTCGTTTGGTTTTATAAGCTTTTTATTTCCCGGTACTGAATTTGTATATGGTTGTTTGCGTGTATGTTTCACCGGGTTCCAATACAGGAGAGGGAAAATGGGCCTGATTGGGAGAATCCGGAAAATGCTGAGTTTCCAGGCAGAATCCGCTTCGTTGTTCATAGGTTACATTGTTTTTTCCTACATCGCTTCCATCCAGAAAGTTACCTGCATAAAACTGCATGCCTGGTTCAGTGGTATAGACCTCCATCTTTCTTCCTGTGGTGGGTTCGTATACACTGGCGGCAAGACTGAGTTCCCCCCGTTCGGTTTTATTAAGCACCCAGTTGTGATCGAATCCGTTACCATACTCTATCTGCTGATAATCGCTGTTAATTCCGTCTCCCATATTTTTTGCCTCCCTGAAATCCAAAGGAGTATTACCTACAGGCCGTATTTCGCCGGTTGGTATTAACGCTTCACTTACAGGAGTGAAATGGTCGGCATTGATCGTAAGTTCATGATCCAGGATTTTGCTTTTTCCCGCATCCTTTAGATTGAAAAATGAATGGTGTGTCAGATTGAGTACGGTTTTTTTGTTGGTAGTAGCCTCATAATCAATTTGGAGTTCATTTTCTCCGGTGAGTGTGTAAGTTACCGTAACATCCATTCTTCCGGGAAAGCCCATTTCGCCGTCCGCACTTACATAAGTGAGTTTGAGGGCTTCATTTCCTTCCCGGGTTATTTTTTTAGCATTCCATATAACATTGTGAAAACCATCGGGACCCCCATGAAGATGATTGCCATCATCGTTCTCGGGTAATTCATAGTTTTTGCCGTCCAGGGTGAAGCTTGCATCCCCTATACGATTTCCGTATCTGCCAACCAGGGCTCCAAAAAAGGGATTTCCATCTACATATTCTTCGGCATTTTCATAACCGAGCACTACATCGCTGATATTTCCCTCTTTGTCCGGTACTTCTAAAGTCATTACCTTTCCTCCGAAGTTGGTGATTTTAACTTCGCATCCGTTTTTATTCTCAAGCGTAAATGCTTTAATGGATTGTTCACTTTTCATACTTTGTTGCTCCTCCTGCTTTTGTGATTTTTGTCCACACCCTGCAAAAATAAGGAGTGCGACTGCAATTGTGTGAATAATTATAATTTTTTTCATAAATCAAAAATTTTTTAATGTACGATTGTGTTGATTGCTTATAATTAGTGATTAAATTATTTTTTCCTGGAAAAAATAAATAAACGCCTGTTGCAAATCCAACCCGCGGATTGGTATGCAATATTTGAAAAAAATGAATTAAATGTCAAGATGGAATAAAAAAAATATAATTTTTTTTGCAATTTGCTATTTTTGATAGGATAAACCAATAAGACCATTTACAAACCATAAATGACTTATTGTTTGTCCATAAAGTTTAATAGATTTGAAAGAGTCTCGTCTGGAATGTTCGCTGGCAAGGCTTGTGAGTTTTGAATGCTAGGAGTTTACTTAATGTAAATGACTGGCATGAAAAACGAGCGTAACGCAGCCAGGGGACATTCCAGACGAGACTCTAACTAGAATCTTCATGAAACCTAAAAAACGTATTATTAGTACCGAAGACGGTTCACATACTTTATATGTTGATTCCCTTAATGAATATTATCATTCCAGATACGGGGCCATTCAGGAATCAAATCATGTGTTTATTGCAAACGGCCTGAATGGCATCAAGAGAAAAGATGTTGTTGTGCTGGAGGTAGGGTTCGGTACGGGTTTGAATGCTTTGCTAACTTATATTACAGGTAAGAAGAATCAAATCAAAATTCAGTATGAGGCCATAGAGTTGTTTCCACTCGAAAAGTCTCTGGTTCAGGAATTAAATTTTGCCCGTTTTTTGAATATGGACAACCCTCATTTACTGATAGATATGCACATGTTACCATGGAATCAAATACATACCCTGAGCGAATTGTTTTCACTTCATAAAATTCTTCAGGATTTTAACCATTTTACACCAGAACAAAAGTATTCTGTTGTGTATTTTGATGCCTTTGCACCGGAAAAACAACCGGAGATGTGGAGTGAGGAAAATTTTGCCAAACTTTTTTATGCCCTGGAAACTGAAGGCATCCTGGTAACATATTGTGCCAAAGGAGCGATTAAAAGAACATTACAACGGGTGGGTTTTAGGGTTGAACTGCTCAAAGGTCCCCCGGGTAAGCATGAAATGATAAGAGCTGTTAAACCCGGATAATTTTATTGCCCAAAATTTGAATTTAATCGGATTATTTATTTTAAATTGGTCGATTAATTTATTATGAATTTTAAAAAGAAAGTATATGAATTTTAGAAACTTGTTAGTTTTATCGGTTTTAGCGCTCTTTGTAGGTGCTTGTGGTAAAAATGCCAATATAGGCAGCAGTGCCAAAATGGAGTCAGAACTGGATACCGTTAGTTATGCACTGGGTGCGGATGTAGCAAATAGCTTAAAAGACAGAAACGGACTTACAGAACTCAATTATGAGGCATTTGTAAAAGGAATGCGTGAGGCCTTTGAACAAGATGAGTTAAGTATGGGTGAGGCTGAGAGAAGAAACAGGATCAGAACCTACCTCAAACAATTGTCTCAGAGAAGAAATCAGGAAAACCTTAAGAAGGGAGAGGAATTTCTTGCTGAAAATAAGGAAAATGACGATGTATCAGTTACCGAAAGTGGTTTGCAATATGAGGTAATCGAGGAAGGATCGGGTGTTAGTCCTGATGCCAACGATACCGTGAAGGTCCATTATATCGGAAAGACTATTGATGGCGATACTTTTGATAGTTCTGTTGAAAGAGATGAACCGGCTACTTTTGCTGTAAATCAAGTAATCGAAGGATGGACTGAAGGCCTTCAGCTAATGAAAGAAGGCGCCAAATATAAATTATTTATTCCTACCGATTTGGCTTATGGAACCCGTGTACAACCAGGAGGAGAAATTGAGCCCAATGAGGCTTTAATTTTTGAAGTGGAATTACTGGAAGTCAATAAAGTGCCGGGAACTGAACCGAAAGGCCAAAATACCCAACAGTAAGCCAAACCTTCATAGAACAAGGATCATCCATAAAAGTCTTTCGATCATTCGAAAGACTTTTTTTAATGGCAGAGGATCACCTTCCTTTTTATTATCTCACTACAATTCATGTTGAATCATTGGATCACTGAAATCATGTCACAAATGCAATCTTTATTTGCGTCAATGTGTCACACTATTGGTTTTGGTACGGTGATTGGTGGGAAATGGGTGGAAAACATAAAAAAGAAAGGAGGTTGCAAGATGTTACCAGGAAATAGAAAAAACAGCTTAACCGGAATACTGGATGATGTATTTGAAAGCGATCTGCCTGATGTCTTTGGTTCGATGAGAGGAGTCAATATGCCGGCAGTGAACGTGGTGGAAAATGAAAACAATTACACCATTGAAGTAGCTGCACCGGGCTTGAATAAAGAAGATTTCAATGTATCATTGGATGATGGTGTACTTACTGTTTCCTCAGAAAAAGAACAGAAGGATGAGGATGAACAGGGAGACTTTAAACGCAGGGAATTCTCCTACACAAGCTTTAAACGTTCATTTAATCTGCCTTCAAATGTGGATGAGGAGAACATAAAGGCTGAACACGAAAATGGCGTGCTTTATTTAATAATGCCCAAGAAAGAGGGCTATGAGGAGTCCGAAAGGAGATCCATTGAAGTGAAATAATGCGGGACCTGATAAGTCTAAAGCCTGAAAATCAAGAAAATTAGAAAGCAGGATTATGGGTTAAATCTGATCAGTCAAGAAAGCCCATAATTCTGTTTTTTTGTCTGAAAAATTCCCTGTTGTCTATGTGTTTTTCTTTTTCGTTCAGAGGATTAACCCAATGCGTTTTTACCTTAACAGGTGGTCTGCTGAATACATATATTTCTTCTCCAAGTACCAGCGCTTCCTCTACATCATGGGTGACAAAAATTACGGTGCGTTGATCTGGACTCCATAATTTCAAAAATGTTTTCATCAGGTTCCACTTGAGTTTGGGATCTAAGGTTTTTAAAGGTTCATCCATGAGAATAATGTTTGAAGGATAGCAAAAAGCCCTGGCTATAGCTACCCTTTGTTTCATTCCACCGCTGAGCTGATTGGGATAAAAACGGGCAAAATCCTGCAGCCCTACAATTCGCAGGTTTCTATGGATTATTCTTTCTTTGTCTTCCAAAGAGACACTTTTAAGAACAAATTCGAGGTTGGCTTTTACGGTTTTCCAGGGAAGAAGTCGCGGCTCCTGAAAGATGAATGACAAGACCAGGTCTTCTGCTCCGGCAATCGTACCGGAATCCTGAACCATAATGCCTCCGATCATATTCAGCAGCGAAGTTTTACCACATCCTGAGGGTCCAAGTATACAACTGATCTTGTTTTCCGGGAGATTCAGGGAAAAATTCCTGTATACCTCAACATCCCTGAAAGATTTGGTTATGTTTTTTAGCTGTATACTCATAGGCCGGGTAAAAAATTTAACGCCATACCACGATTTTTTTTTCAACAGACCGGATCAGATGGTCAAAGAAATAACTCAGCATAATGGCTATAAGGGTCCATGCAATTACTTTATCTACCAGCAGGTAAGTTTGTGCGTTCTGCATGAAAGTCCCTATACCGTACCTGGGCTGACTCAATACCTCT
>JAGXLC010000146.1 GCA_018334875.1 Bacteroidales bacterium
GTCATGCCGGAGGAGAATTGCTTCCTTTTACAAGAAAATTTAACACTGGACGAGGGCGCCCTGTCGGAGCCTCTGTCCATAGGTCTCTATGCGGTGAAACAATCCGGGATGGAGAAGGACATGAATATTGGAATATTGGGTCATGGCCCCATCGGGATGAGCGTTTACCTGACAGCCAAAGCTTACGGTGCCGGGAACACCTATGTAACCGACAAGCTGGATCCCCGGCTGGATATTGCCCGGCAGGCAGGCGCCACACAAACCGGCAATCCCGATGAAGAGGATGTTGTTCGCAAGTTCAATGAAGCTGAGCCCTCCCAGCTTGATGTGGTATTCGAATGCTGCGGAGAGCAGGATGCCCTGGATAATGCCGTTGACCTGGTAAAGCCAGGCGGAAAGATCATGATCGTCGGTATACCGGCAACGGACTGGTGGTCGTTTGACCAAAGCAAGGGCAGGAGAAAGGAGATCACCTTTATTAATGTGCGCAGACAGAACGGCACCGTTCAGGAAACCCTCGACCTGATGGCAGCCGGAAAGATACAGGCCGGCTCCATGGTGACACACCGTTACTCACTGGATCAGACCCCCGAGGCCTTCGACCTGGTATCCAACTACCGGGATGGGGTGATGAAGGCGATGGTACAAATGGATTAGTTAGAATGTTGCATGAGCTAAAGCTGACAGTCCAATACACTGGTCATTTATAGTCATTTTGCCGTCATTAAGTTGTCATTTTTTGTATCCGAAGAGGGCTCCACGCAAAGAGCGCGAAAGGAGGAAAACGCAAATAAAGAGAAATACTCTCCCATTGGGCAGGGATTGTCACGTAGCATGCCTAAAAGAATATTTATATATCCTTATATGCCTTCTATGGTTTAAAATATTTTTTGAACCGCATGAACCCTATGAGGTGACAAAAGTTAAAACCTGTGGTTTTTAAGAATCGTTCCATCAGGGTCTCGTTCTATCGTTCCTTTGTGCCCTCGTGCCATCGTTATTTTAAATTACATACATGCCCGGCAGCGGCGGGGAGGCACATGAAAAAAACAGATTACCTGTTTTAGCCGATTAACCAATCCCATAAATTCTGACTATCTTAAGCTACTTTTTAACAGCTGGAGCTTCAATGCCGCCTTCTTAGAAGGCCAATGGCGATAGCAACCATTCGCCGAACGATGCCCGGCGCCTCGTTAGAGTGCGCGATAAAATGCAGATTTTATGCGCCATTATATATTTGGTGGATTATTATGAAAGACTAATTATCCGAAAGATTAACAAGGAGGCGTAGCGACGGAACAATATTTTTGAACCACATGCCTGCCCATTGGCAGGCGGGGGTAATAGGTATTACAACACGAACATTGGCTTACAGGAAACCTTATTTTTATTTCTTTAACCTAACAGAAATGTTTTTTATATATTTACATATTGAATATATATGAGTCCTTTACCATGATTGAAAAGGATATTCTTCAAAAAATAGTGCGGGAAATCAAAAAGTTTGATCCGGATAAGATCATATTATTCGGTAGCCAGAATTCCGATCAATCCAATCCGGAAAGTGATATTGATTTACTTGTGGTCAAAGCCATTCCTGAAAATGAAGTTCGGGGTCTCCGAATAGAAATAAAAAAAACGCTCTGGAAAAATCTTAAAGATATTCCTCAAGATTTTGACATCATTGTGGACAGTGAAGAACGAATCTTGCAGAGAATAAAGATGGGAGACCTGTTTTATAAGGAAATCTATACCAAAGGAAAGACCATTTATGCCGAATAAAAAATATGCCAAGGAATGGCTCAATCTTGCGGAGAAAAATCTGGAAACCGCCAGATTACTTATCAAAGAAAGGCATTATACAGACATCATCGGTATTGAAATTCAGCAGGCTGTTGAAAAAACCATGAAAGCTGTTTATGGTTTTTATAATGTTAAAATTCCCAGGACTCATAACTTATCAGTTTTATACGATTTTGTAACACAATATTTGGATCTGGAAGAAATTAATATTGATGATCTTATAATCATTAGCGACTATTATGATGTCAATCGTTATCCCGGACCAAAGTACAATATTCCAGATTTTGATGAAATCGAACATAGCATTTCTGTTGCTGAAAAAATATATTCCAGAATTATTAATTACATTGATGCCTGACTCAATTTTATGCTGAGCTGCAATCGGAGGCACAATAGGAAACATAAAAAGGACACATAGAAAGAAAAACATATTACGAACAGCATCTTACAGGAAACCTTATTTTTATTGTCCTTACCTTAGTAGCCCTGGAATTCCCCATTATCCATTTACCTTATTACCTTATTGCCGTTAGTACCTTATCATTTACATTCTTACAAATTTTGGCAGAAAATCAATAATTTATAGCTGAAATCATTATTATATCTTTGTTTTCTTGTTATAAATGAGTAATGCTTTTATAGATTGATAAGGTACGATAAATAACCTGGACATGCATGGCTTTTCATATTGCTAATAATTCAGTCCTTGTGCATTTGGGCGAATATCCTGTTTGGTTCTGGGTTGTCCAGGTTATGGGTACAAAACAAAGATTCTTTATACGTTATGAGCCGGTTGCTATTAAAGAGGATTCCATCAGAACAGGAATCTCTCTTGAATTGCTTAGCAAAGGGACTGCATGGTTTGATCTGATGAAGATAATTTCCCTTTCTGAAAATTAATAACTCAAAAATTTATAATTTTACGGTTTAATAATATTCACAATTGCTACATGTCAATTAAGAAAAAGCTATCATATGAACAGAAAGAACAATAGCATAAGTCGGCGTCAGATGCTAAAAATGTTGGGTTTTGGCACAATGGCCTCTTTATTCCCGGGAATAGCAGTTTCCAAATCCGTAGATCCTCAGAATGAAGGGCCAGATCAAACTATTCATCAGGGCGTTTATCGGAAAAATACAGATCAGGCTGAAGTTAGCCTCATCAAAGGCAATGATCGCCGTGATAACACTTTTAAAGCACTGAAAAACATTGAGGATGAAATCATGGCCTCACTGGAAGGCAAGAAACGCATCCTTGTCAAGCCGAATTTTGTAAGCACCACTACTCCGCTTAGCGCTACTCATGTAGATGCAGTGCGGGGTATATTGGATTTTCTGAAACCCCGGTGGAATGGAGAAATTGTTGTGGGTGAATCAACTGCCAGCGGCAATGGTACAATGACAGGCTTTAAGAATTACAATTACCTTCCTTTGGAGAAAGAATATGGGGTTACATTTCGCGATCTGAACGAAGGATCGACAGTAACACGATATATGCTCGGTCCGGACAATGCTCCTGTACCGGTGCCCATCATATCTTCATTCCTGGATAAGGATCAGTATATCATCTCGGCTGCCAAAATGAAAACCCATGATCGCGCACTCGTTACACTGGCCTTGAAAAATGTATTGCTTGCAGCACCCCTTCATGACTACAAAAAACACAATTATAAACATGACACGCACATCACTAAAGAAAGAAGCAAGCACACCATCCTGCATTACAATATGTTCAGCCTTGCCCGGGAAATATATCCGGATCTCGGCGTGATAGACGGATTCGAAGCCATGGAAGGAAACGGTCCGATGGGAGGTACACCGGTGGATGCCCGTGTTGCCCTGGCAAGCATTGATTCCCTGGCACTGGATACGCTCACTACGAAAATCATGGGCTTTGATCCGGCCGAGGTGCTCTATTTGTCTTCAATGAACAAGGCAGGAATGGGCCAGGGCGACCTGGATAAGATCCAAACCCTGGGAACCGACTTAAATAAAGTTCAATATCATTTCAGGCCGCATGAAAGGATGGTGGAGCCGTATGGGTTAGGATGAGAATCAACGATTTGAGACAAGATGGATACTGCCAAATCAGTAAACAGAAATTCGATAAAAAAAAGATAATATGGAATCAACAATAGATGAGATAAAAGAGATCATTCCCCATTTAATGAGGTTCAAGAATGTCTGGACAAATTATGACAAGGAAGCAGATACACTCTATATACACTTCAAGAAACCAAGCCACGCTGATCATTCTGAGATGACTGAAGATGAAATAATTATTCGTTATGAAAAAGGTGAAATAATTGGTATAACTGTTTTAAATGCCAGCAAGCGGTAATTCCCTAAATTACTAATAGCCAAATAACACATAAAAAACATATGCCGGAAAGTGATTATATATAATTTAACCCAACTATAAAAAAGAACAGCAAAACATAAGTTAAACTACCGGCATTGGCAATATAACACCTAAAACAGAATCAAAATTCCAGCCATTTCAATCACACTCCTTTTCCAAAATTTTCTTAATTTCACCCTTTGAATATATTTATCAACTCTAAAAAACCATTTTATGAAACGTATCAAACAACTTTTACTTTTTTACCTGCTGATGATGATAGGTATAATATCAGCCTATGCACAAAAGGCTAAAAACATCATTTTTATTCTGAGTGACGACCACCGATATGATTACATGAGTTTTCATCCGGAAAGTCCGGATTTTTTAAATACACCGGGGATGGACCAAATGGCTGAGGAGGGGGCACACATTGCCAACGCCTTTGTGAGTACATCACTGAGTTCTCCAAGCCGGGCATCTATTCTTACCGGACAATATCCTTTTCGTCATGGAGTGGTGGACAACAGCAATCCCATGCCCGAAGGAACACATTTCTTCTCACAGGCACTTCAGGAAGTAGGTTACCAGACCGGTTATTTTGGAAAGTGGCACATCGGGCATGCAAACGATGATCCAAGACCAGGATTTAATAAGTGGGTCAGTTTCCGCGGACAGGGCGTCTATTACAATCCAACACTTAATATTGATGGCGATAGACAACAAGTGGAAGGTTACATAACCGATCTGTTGACCGACTATACGCTTGACTGGCTGGACAACATTGACCGTGATCAGCCCTTTTTCGCCTACCTCTCTCATAAAGCGGTACATGCTGAGTTCGAACCCGCAGAGCGCCATGAAGGCATGTATCAAGATGTCAATATCCCAAAACCGCAGTCGATGAAAAACATTGAATCCAACTATGAAGGGAAACCCGAATGGGTAAGGGAGCAACGGTATAGCTGGCATGGTGTCGAACACATGTATCACGGGCGGGATGATCATCCCCAGGGTATAGATGAGATCATTCCCCGCTACAGCGAATCACTGATGGGCGTTGACGAAAGCATTAACCGGGTGCTGGATTACCTGAAAAAGGAAGGATTGGCCGAAAACACACTGGTAATATATATGGGCGACAACGGCTTCATGCTGGGCGAGCACGGACTGATCGACAAAAGGCAGGCCTATGAAGAGTCGATGCGGGTTCCCATGCTGGCCTGGGGACCAGGTACTGTAGAAGCAGGTTCAACGGTTGAAGAAAATGTACTAAACATCGATTTGACCCCAACTTTCCTTGACATTGCGGGTGGTTCAATGCCTGAGGATCATAAGATAGACGGCCGGTCTTTCCTGCCCCTGCTTAAGGGAGAACAGGTTGAATGGCGTTCAACGTTCGTCTATCAGTATTTCTGGGAGCAGGCCTTTCCGCAGACTCCAACTACCTATGCCATACGGGGAGACCGTTATAAATACATCTATTATCACGGAGTTTGGGACAAAAATGAACTCTATGACCTGAAAACCGATCCGAACGAAATGCATAACCTGATTGATGCTCCCGAACATCAGGAACGGGTGAGAAAAATGCACAATGAGATGTTTGATTTCTTCGAAAAAAACGGAGCCACTGATGTGCGTTTCCGAAGGCCTTCGCTTAACAGACAAGATGAAAGGCTGATTCACTGATAAAAATCCCAAATGACAAGTATCAAAACTTGTCTGGTGATTGATGAATATTTAATATAGAACACTGATGACACAGATTAAACAGATAATCACAGATAAAATATCCGTGTCAATCAATAATATCTGTGTTATCCGTGTTCTATTATTCTAATATTTTGAATCCCTTTCTTATTTTATGAACATAATGAGTTACAAATATGTAATTTAGATACTCAAAACCCTTCTATAAAAAATGAAGGATACTCATGACTACTAAAGAGATTGCAATAAAGATAATTCAAGAACTTCCTGAAGATGCTAGCTGGGAAGACATTCAGGAAAGAGTCAATTTCATTGCAGGAGTGCGTAAAGGGTTAAAGGAACTCGATGAAGAAAAAGGTATACCTCATAAGCAGGTCAAAGAAGACCTAAAGAGATGGCTTTAGGATTGTTTATAGAGTAAATAATAATAAACATAAAGTCGAGATCATCAGGGTTTGGCATTCAGCCAGAGGCATTCCCAATATTTAACCAGGTTCCCAAGCGAAAAAATGGAAAAAACAGGCTGCAACATCAATCTTCTTTTCCATTACTTCTGGATTGTCACCCATTTCATAATCCCATAGTGGTATCCGGGTTTGATAGTGCCCTTCGAATCGGAGCCTGGCCTTTTGAACCATCTCCCACTCTCCTGTCCCTTCGTTCCAGAAAACCTCGCGGCTTCGGGATTCGTAATGTAAAGTCGGCCAATAATAGGCTGCTACAGTATATATCCGTCGTCAGAACCTTCTTATTGAGCAATACCACTTTTTGCTTCAGGGGTGTGGGTGCATTTTACTATAAGCAACCCCAGAAACAATATTGAAAGGGAAATAGGTATATACGGTTTTTCATTTGTTTTCATGATAAAACAAGTTTATTATTTAGCCCGAATTATTCCCACCACCCCAGTTGCAAACAAAATGAATGATCCAAGCTAAAATAGTTTCAAATCAAACATCTATTTATTTGGCCAATGAGTTTCGATCCCTTGTGTTCTGATAAACTTTTGGAAATCATTCAACATCTGTTTATTTTTCCTTACTGTATGCGGAATCACATCTTTTTTCATGGCATATGCAACCAATATCCCTACCGCTTCCCCAATACTCCATTCTACCGGATGCAGGCGATAACAGCCGTTTGTTATATGCGTAGTACCAATGTTTTTATTAGCAGGAAGTAAATTTTTCATCCGCCTTGGTAATAGAGCTCCCAATGGAATTTGAAAAGGTAATGAACTAAAATCTATATAATTATCACCTCCACTACTGGGATGCAAATCAATGTGGTAATAGCCAATGCCTACACTGTCGTAAAAGTCTGCTGCTTTATCAACCGACTCTTCCCCCGTAATCATGGCCCGGTTTTCGGCTCCAACATGTTGCTCCAGAATGGTAAATTCTGCTTTAATCCTACGGGATTCACGAACATAAGGATATTTGGCCAGACCGTCCTCTGTGCCCATAATATCTCTGCGAAGTCGTAATCCGGGCCAGCCCTTCCCGCCATCAGGCCTTGGAGCTTCAGTTTGCAACCAGTACAACAGGGATAAACTTAACTGTTTACCCTGTTGGATATGTTTTTCAAATTCTTCCTCGCGCACATCGATGATATTCCCGAGAAAATAGTCTTGCTGGGGCCAGTTTACAAGTGTAATGCCTCCTTTATAAGTACCCGGCTTAAAATTTTCCGGATTAATGATTCGCCGATAAAGCCATAGGTTAAGAGCATTACCTGTTTTCTTCCCTTCGGGATGAAAACCCAGCCTTTTCGGTTCAAGCGTAGAAGGGTCGGGATAATTCAATTCAAGCAGTTTTCCCGGCCAGGGAGGTTTCATCTCAGGTTCGAAATTTCGCCAAAAATCATAATCCCTGGGTTTAGATATAACATGGTTTTCACCTGAAATATAATCCATAGCAAAACAATGGGTATAAGCCTGATTGTTTGTTGGATCCGCTTCCTCTGCAGCATGCAATTCACCGGTTTCTTCTTGGGATTCCGCCCCGGAAATATACTCCGTTCCGGTCAGGGGCAACAATTCACCCAATTCTGTTGCATCCACAAAATAAGGTGCGTTAAGCGTTACCATTTTCCCGCTACGGATACTTTTAATCTGAAGGGCACGAACATGATCTCCATTTACGTCAGCAGCTACAATTTTATGCTCCAAAAGAAGGGTCAACTTGCCAGAACTTAAATAAGGGGCCAGCATATCCAGTAAAACAGCAAGGGCCACACGGGGTTCATGACATAAGCGTGATACCGCACCGTCACCGGGATTTAAATGACTGCGGTTCTCTGCCTTTTCCGTGAGGGGATAATTTCGTTTATAATAGTCCCGTACTGCTTTTCGAAAATCCCGGTATAACCGGGAAGCTCCGTGGGACTCGATCCACCTGTGTTCGTCCGGAGGAACCCCTTGCTGGGTCAACTGACCCCCGATCCAGTCAGTTTCTTCTGTCAATATAACAGTTAACCCATTACGCAACATTCCCAAAGCAGCGGCTATACCTCCAAGGCCACCACCAGCTATCACTAAATCTGCTGAAAGCTTATCAGGCAGACCTTTTGTAAAATTGCCTCTCCCAAAAATGTGATTTGAAAAACTCAATAAAGGCAGTGAGCTTACGGCTACACTACCCATTGCTATCCTTTCAATAAAATCTCGTCTGTCCATTTCTAAACATAAGGATTTAAAAACATTTTGTGCTTAAAGAAATCTAAAGTTATATTACCTTTAAGTCCAATGATCTTGCAGTTTATTTTTTTGGTTCCAGACGTTGTTTATGTTTCAACAATGCCTTTTCCAAACTATTATAAGAAAGTTCATGAACATCAGCATTGTTATCTATACATAAAGAAGCAGCAGTAGCCGCAGACTGGCCCAAAACCATAAAAACGGGTTCCATTCGTATGGAGCCAAAAGCAATATGGGATGCACTAACACATACAGGTACTAACAAATTATTTACTTCCTCTTTTTTAGGAATTATGGACCTGTAACCAATTGGATATGGACTAGGCACATGGCATTCTACATTACCCTCGTTTTGTACGTAACCATTCGCATCAACATAACGTTGTGTATGGTGTGAATCCATTCCATAAGCAGCCAGTCCTACAGGATCTTTGACTACTTCCAAACCTTCACAATTGTGTTGGGTCATAACATAATCACCAATCATACGTCTGGCCTCTCTAATATAAAGCTGATTCGGCCATCCATCTTTCCGTTCAAATTCATCCTTACATGTTCCCCACCGTGAAATTTCATTTCTAACTTTCTCTGGAATTCTGGGATGATTGGCAAGGGTCCACATTAAACCTTTCTGATACTTACGATGTTCCTTAATAATTTCTTTTCGCTTTTCATAGGTGGCTTCAGGATAATTGTAGTTCTGCCCTATAAAATCAGTTGAAAAGCCATATTTATTGTTGGTGTCG
This sequence comes from Bacteroidales bacterium, assembly GCA_018334875.1. Taxonomy (NCBI): domain Bacteria; kingdom Pseudomonadati; phylum Bacteroidota; class Bacteroidia; order Bacteroidales; species Bacteroidales bacterium. Next base: position 9,302 of record JAGXLC010000146.1, read on the forward strand.
GTTTTATCGTTAGGCATTGATGAATTTATCCATGGAAGATAAGGTGTACCTCCATAATCATACATTTCTTCTAAATTATCTGCTGCTTCATAGTTTCTGAAAAGCAACTCATAATTTATTTCCTTATATCCTTTCGGCTTCTCGAATGGAATACGATTTTCAGGATTGTCTGTCAAACACATACGAAAACAATATGCCTGAATTTTTTTATCCCCACTTCCTGTAATTCCAGGCCCATCTTCATTAATGTATGGTAAAAGACCACTTGACTTATCGCCTTCCTCAACATAAGGGTCAACACCAGTAACAAAATTATGGTGTTTACCGTTTCTTGAGACCGTTCCTCTTAATGAAAGGCTAATTTTATTCGCCTGTACACCATTCAGGGTTTCTCCATATTTGTAATTAGATTCCCTCCCGATTGTATAAGTGACTCCGGCAGCAGCCATTAGATCCCCTTCATAAGTCGCATCAATAA
>JAGXLC010000147.1 GCA_018334875.1 Bacteroidales bacterium
CTTCTTTTCATAAGCCTTGATTTAAAACCCCGCAAAATACAAATGAATTTTGAAAAATACACGTTAATGACTATTTTAAACGAATGGCTATATTCTGAATTCCTTCGGAATCAGCAGGAAGGAATGGTTGTTGTTCCTGTCCGTTGATTGTAAAAGTAGCTATTTGGTTTCCCGAACCTTTCACTGAAATGTTCAGAACAGAATCACGATATCTGAGGTGTTTTAGCCTGAAATTTTCAAATTGATAAGGAATAAAAGGCTCAAAGCGTATTCCTTCAGTATCAAACCGCATTCCCAACAATCCTCTGAGAATGATTCTGATGTATCCTGTGGCTCCCCAGGTTTGCCGGTTAGTAGATTCCCATTCCCTGATTCCACCTTCATTGGACTCCTGAAGGCCTCCATAGGGTCTACCGGTTTTGGGATGGTAAATTTCCCTGAACTGCCGGTCCCGATAGGCATGCTGGGTTAACTGTTCAAATTCATGGGTAAACCGGTTTTCATTGCCATACCTGGCAGACACTTCGGCCCAGAAACCCTGAATGTGTGACCAGACTACACCGCTGTGGCGACCATATCCGCCGGCATATCGATATCTTGGGAAAGAAGGATAAACGCAGGGAATTCCAGCCGGCTCTACAACCGCATTCTCCAAAACCTGCCGGGTTTGCTCAGCATCAGCTATGCCAAATATTAGTGCATAGGCCAAACCCATTCCTTCCTGGTAATCACAATTGCCATGTGGATCAACCAAATAACGATAAGTTCCCTCTTCTTCATCCCAAAAATGCCGTTTGATAGCTCTTTTTAAATTCCTGGCTTTAATGTTCCATTCTTCATGAACCTTCCTGCCCAGTTCTTTCTCCATTTCGGGCAATATTTTATATACCCCGTAATACATGCAATTGGTGGAAAGCACATGCATTGGGAGACCATATCCTTCTTCAGCCGTCAAATCAGGATTTTCTTCAACCCATTTGCCGATAGTGCTTACCGATTTGGCTCCTGTATATTCGCCGGTCCTGGAATATAAATCGGGATATGCAGCCACACCATCGCCATACACAGCAGGCCCCCGAAACAAATTAAAGACTTCGGAAAATTCATTATCTTCCAGTTGTAACAAAGTATTGACCGCTGCCTGATAAGCATTCTTCAGGAAAGTGCAGTCTCCGGTATAAAGATAGAGATTCCAGGCGCCAATGGTCCATAACATTTTATCCCAATACTCCCCCTGGATCACCAACTCTCCCTGTTTATTCCTTTCCAGACAGGAAAGCAGGGTCCTTTGAGAAATTTCAGGTAAAAACAACCCTGCCCCGTTCCATACATTGATAGCAGCATCCCTTGTCCAGGGACCATGATAATCCAAACCGGCAAACAACAATGGTTGTTCCTTTTCAATCAGTCCAAAACTGCCCAGCCGGAGGTTTGAATAGATATCTCCGAGCGCTATATGAAAAACAGCTTCTACAATGTCTTTCCCACGGTCATATGTTTTTAGAGCAGGGTAATGGGAGTAAATATTCATTTATTTGACAGATAACGGGATTACGAGCAATAATAATAAAAAAATTAAAGTGTATGTAAAGACAATAATTTTCATTACGGGATTTTAATTGAACAAAGATATAATGAGAGCAGGCCATTTTCCAATTAATAATAAAATCTATATAACACTTTGAACACAATAAAAATAAAATCATTACAATTTATATCTTTACCATTGTGAAAACAAAAATATCATACCAAAACATTTCCGCCGCTATACTCGCCGGAGGCACCAACAGCCGCTTTAACGGCAGGATAAAATCCCTGGTGCCTTTTCATAACAAGCCTATAATGGAACACCAGACAGAGGTATTGAAGAGTCTCTTCCCCGAAATATTACTCATCACCAATTCCCCCGATAGATTCGCAAACTATAAGGACCTTATCATCTATACTGATATCATTCCTCATAAAGGGCCATTGTCCGGCATTCATACTGCCCTGAAAAAATCAGGTCATGATCAGGTATTCATTGTAGCCGGAGACATGCCATTCATCAATGGAAACACCATTGCCGGTCAAATCAGGACTGCAGGAAAAGAAAAATATGAGGCCATTATCCCCAGGGTGAACAAAAACATTGAACCGCTTCACGGTGTTTACCATAAAAGCGGGCTTGATAAACTTGAAGCCTTGCTTCAATCCGACAAGCCATCATCGGTAAAAAAATTTCTGAAAACCATTAATACCTTTTATTGGGAAACAGATGACGAAACACCATTCATCAATATCAACACACCTGAAGAACTGAACCGTTATGAAAAAGGTGAACATCACAAGAATAGAGAACGGTAAAAGAAAACAGAAGGAAGATCATGTCATAAAGGAGGTGACTTTAAAGGTGGTAATAAACGGCAAAGAAACGCTCACTCTTCCTTGTTCAGGTAATTATGTTAATGAGATGATCACCGGATATCTATACACCAATGGCTATATCAGCACCCCAGGAGATATCAGGTCGCTGGATTACCACATGGAAAGCCGGACCGCCTCGGTGAGCCTTGAAAAAAGCAAAAGCCTCATGGATGGCTTTGAAGATAGTGCAGGCATAGAATTATCCAGTTCGCAAATACTGGAATTCATGGATACATTTTCGGGGCTTTCGGAACAGTTCAGGATGACCGGGGCTGTCCACACGGCTGCAATGGCCACTCAAAACGGTATCCAGAAACATTTTGACGACATTGGCCGCCACAATGCCATCGACAAGCTTATCGGGTATGGTGTGACAAATAACGAACCCTTTTCGGACAAGTGCTTGCTGCTCACCTGCCGGATGTCTCAAAGCATCATCTCCAAAGTGATCAGTGCAGGGTTCCCGATGGTGGTTTCAACCAGCCCGCCAACCGATAAGGCGCTGGAAATGGCAAAGGAGAACAACATTGCTATGGCCGGCTTTGCCCGCGGCAAGCGGATGAACATCTACAATGGAGAAGAATCTTTTCTTTAAAATTATTTAATTGAGAGATCGCATGTTGCGCTTTTCCTATTCAACCATTCAACCATTCAACCATTTAAGCATTCAAGCATTTAATCCCGCCTCCACTTCGTTTCCGCGGGCACTCATTCAATCCCGCCTCCATTACATTTCGGCGGGCAGGCATTCAATCGTTCTCTCATGGCTCATCCATGAACATCCAGATCATTGACCATATAGATGCTGTGATTTAATGTAGGTAGGATGATCTCCAGATATTCATCCACAGCCTTTGAACTTCCCGGAAGGGCATAAATAAGCGTCTTATTCATCACTCCGGCAACAGAGCGGCTAACCAGGGCATTGGGGTTGTCCCGGCCGAATTTCATACGGATCATCTCCATGATACCAGGAATTTCTTTGTCTAAAAGCATGCTGAGGGTTTCAGGGGCAATATCGCGACTTCCCAGACCGGTTCCACCGGTGGTTATCACCACATCGTAGTCGTCTGATCTGGCATTCTGCAACAGATTGATCAATTCATGCTGCTCATCGGGTATGATCTCTCTTTTTACTTCATAACGTTCAAAATGATTTCCCAGAAAATCATTTAGCCGGGCCTCTATTTTCTCCCCGCTTTTATCGGAATACTGACCTGATGAAGCGCGGTCGCTCATGGTAATTACAAGACCTTTGTAGATTTTCGGCCGGTAGGTAAGGATACCATTCACTTTAAGTGCCCCTTTTTCCACAACCCGGGTAAAAATTCCTTCCTCAGGCATGGCACATTTTCCCACCTCTCTGTAGATGGCACAATTACCGCCATGGCATTTCTTGCCAATCTGGGTAACCTCCAGTACGACCGAATCTCCTACAAATCGGTCGAGCGGTTGAACCTGGGTAAGGTCCATTCCTTCAATGGTCAGGTTCTCGGCAAACTCGCCGGGATTGATCTTGCGGCCGGTGCGTTTATAAAAATTCTCCAGGCTTCTTACTGACATCAGGCTGACCTGACGATGCCAAGGTCCCGCATGGGCATCTCCTCTTATGCCCCACTCGTCAATAGTAGCCTCGCCCACAGACTTCTTAATGGTTCCCTTTTCTTTGGAAGTGTTAATGGAACGTATGGTTATGGTGGTTTCTTCCATGGTTAAATTGCTTCTTTCTTTTTTTCAAGCAGACGGATCTCTCCAATCTTCATATTTTTGTCCACTGCCTTGCACATGTCATAAACAGTCAACAAGGTCGTGCTGACAGCAGTCAGGGCTTCCATCTCCACGCCGGTTTTGCCGATGCAACTGACTTCACTTTCAACCTCCACACCCTTCTCCTTCAGACAGGCCTGAACATGGACACTGGTTAACGGTATAGGATGGCACAAAGGGATCAGATCACCGGTTTTTTTGGCAGCCTGTATCCCGGCTATCTGGGAAACAGTAAGCACATCCCCTTTTTTGATCTCGTTCTCGCGAATCAACTTCACTGTTTCTTCCTGTAGCTCAATAAAGCCTTTTGCACGGGCAATACGCCTCTGTTCTTCCTTATTCCCTATATTTACCATCCTGGCTTTGCCCTCCCTGTCGGTATGACTGAATTTTTGCATATCTTTCCCTGTTCTGATTTTTACACTGTGAATAAAGATCAACCTGAATCTCTTTATCAGGGCCATCACCCTCCCATGCGATAAAAAGTACAGGTAGTATTGATGCCACCTTTACGGGGCTTTCTGTCCAAAGCAAGCGCAAAAGCCTTTTCTTTACCCAATTTTCTAATATCGAAGCCCATATTACTAAACAAGCAGGGCTTCAACCTTCCATCGGAAGTTAAACGCAAACGGTTACAATTTCTGCAATCTCCACCGGTTCCGCCTTCTACAACGGAAAAAGTTCCTTTATTCAGATCCATCTCCCGTATGAGTCGTAACTCCAATCCGTTTCTATGACAAAAATCTTTTAAGTTTCTTTGGTCATCTTCGGTAAAACCCTTATGAACCACCGTATTGATTTTAACAGGATTTAATCCTTCCCTTTGTGCGGATTCCACCCCTTCAATCGCTTTCAGAAGATCCCCTCCGCGGGTTATTCTGCTGTACTTTTCCGGATCAAGGGTATCCAGGCTTACATTAACCCTGTCCAGCCCGGACTTTGCTAGGTCCCTGGCATAATCCTTCAGAAAAATACCGTTGGTAGTCATGGAAAGGTCCTTAATCCCTTTTATATCAGAAAGCATTTTAACAAGCTTAATGATATCCCGCCGGATCAGAGGTTCTCCACCGGTAAGCCTTACCTTGTCAATTCCCTGACCTACAGCATAACGAACCGTATCTGTAATTTCCTCATAGGAAAGAATATCTTCGTAACGCAGAAGCTCTACTCCTCCGGGCGGCATACAATAGTAACACCGCAGGTTGCATTTATCTGTAACGGAAACCCGGAGATAGTTAATCTTTCTGTTATATCTGTCGTACATGAACCAAAGTATCCTTTTTAAGCATCTCAGTTTCTGAAGGGATATGAATAAAGCCATCGGCATCCAGTAAAGCATGTATATGACCCGAACCATGATAATTCACAGCATATACCTTCCCTTCCTTTATTTTTACTGGCTTCCAGGTATCACGCCCTGATTTTTTTTGCCTGAAGTCCGAACCCAGGGGCATTTTGATTTCCGCCGGCTTATAATGGGTCCCCATCATTTGATAGATAAGAGGTTTGATCAACAATTCAAACTGCAGAAAAGTAGAAACCGGATTACCCGGGAGCCCAATCACCAAGTGGTTATCCCTCTTTCCGAATATGGTAGGCTTACCCGGCTTCATTGCGATCTCATGAAACAGTATATCCATTCCGGCTTTTTCCATCATCCCGGGTACAAAATCGTAATCGCCCATCGATACTCCTCCGGTAAGCAAGGTTAAATGATTGTTTTCAACACTTTCCGTTAAAACCTTCAGAATGGCCTGGGCCGTATCCTGAACAATGCCTTCATAAGAAGCATTAATCCTCATTGTCTGGAATTGTGATTCCAACTGAACCGCATTTGTATTTCGGATTTGTCCTGAAGTAGGACTCTGTTCGGGTTCTACGAGCTCATTCCCTGTGGTTATGATATTGACCCGGGGCTGTTTACTCACCAATGGCTGAACTTTACCCACTGAAGCCATTACAGCTATATGCTGGGACTTTATGATGGAACCCCGCGGAACAATAACATCCCCTTGACGGAAATCCTCTCCTCTTTCAGCAATATTCGATTTGTTTCCCGTTTTTTTGATCTTTACACTGCCTTCATCTCTTTCCTCCACGTTTTCAACCATCACAACCACATTTGTATTTTCCGGAACTTCGGCACCGGTCATAACCTTTGAGCAAGTTCCCGGCTTGATGGGTTGTGAGGGTTGCGTTCCGGCAGGTATAACTTCCAAAACCCTGATTTCCTCACCGGCTTGCGGATCGACACATGCATATCCATCCACGGCCGACTTATCGAAAGGAGGCATATCTCTGTCGGCCTGGACATCCTCTGCCAGGACACGATTTAAGGCTTCATTCAGTATGATCCACTCCGGGCGCAAAGCCGGAGCATTTTCCATTATCGTACGGTATGCCTCTTCAAAAGATATCATAACGTTTTTTTAAATTCCAGGTATGGTTGTCAATTTTAATATAACGTTCAATATGCCTGAACATCTCCCCGCCAGTCTCCACGATTAAATCCGCACAGGAAGATACTGCCTTTGCGCTTTGCTTCTGCTCTTTTCCTCTTTTATTAACCATAACAAAAATTCCCGGCTCAAGGTTGCTCCTTAATGCATTGGATTCAACAATCATCAAATTAACATGGTTCGATATTTCCATAATTTTTTGCACCACCTTTTCTTCATTATCCGTAATGGAAACTAAAAACCAGCTTTCGGCCGCCCCTGCTGCAAGATATTTCCCTGAATCTTTCATAAGGCGTGGGTTGTTCTCTTTTATCTCCAAATAACCCGCTTCTGAAGCCTGAGGATAATGCCCGCGGAATATATCCCTGTCACCATATAATGCAACTTTTACAGCAGCTATGGAATACTCCTTACCGAAATTTTCCAGTAACCGGCATATCAGTTCAGTTTTTCCGGCCTTTCTTGAATTCCCTCCAACCAACAAAATATTGTATTGCTTTTCACTCATCTTCTGTCTTTATAAATAAGTAAAGGTAAGAAAAATATATGAAGACGTGAAACCCCCAATCAAAGACTTTGGACCCTTATGGCTGAAGCTTTGAAACCGGCCCACACACTCATATCTTTTCTCATATTGAGGCGATTGAAACTATCATGACTGATCATCACGGCTAATTTTACACCAATATCCAGAACCACCTCCAAACCGTTATGGGTGGGGATGATTTCAAGAATGGTTCCTTTGAAGTTATTCAGTGCTGTGGATTCGAGTCTCTCCCGGGATATTATTACATTCTGTGCATCAAGAGTAAGTATGGCTTCTCCTTGAATTTTGTCGTCAAGCACATAAAAAGCGGTATGATCATTGATCCGTGCCAGTTTGTGTTTTTTGCCCGATATGGGTTCGACGACAGCATGATAAAAATTTTTGATCCCAACAAAGTCAGCAATAAATTTACTCTTCGGATTTCGGAACACCCGGTCGATATCTCCCTGCTGCACGAGGGTACCTCCCTGCATCACTCCCACCCGGTTAGCAAGCGCAAGGGCTTCTTCATAATCATGGGTGACATGCACAATGGTCTGCCCCCTGCGGTTTAGTTCACGCAGCAATGCCTGCAGCTCCTTTTTAAATTGAACGTCCAGGGAGCTCAGAGGTTCATCAAGCAGGAGCAGCCGAGGACCGAAGGCAAGGGTTCTGGCAAGTACCGTACGCTGGGCTTCACCTCCTGAAAGCGTATCGGGATACCGATTAAGCAAATGCGTTATTTGCATGGTTTCAGCAAGATCTTTTATCCGGCTATCTATTTCTGAACCGGAAAATCCCCTCCTTTTCAACGGATATGCAATATTTCCAAACACTGTGAAATGGGGAAATATAGCATGATCCTGAAAAACAAGCCCCATCGGACGGTCTTGAATTCTTTGTTTGGTGATATCCCGGCCCTCCAGCTCAATCATGCCTTCATCAGGCACAATCAGCCCTGCCAAAATCTCTAGCAATAGGGTCTTGCCTGCTCCCGATTTACCCAATATCACATAATAATCTCCTACCTCCACACGAAGATCAATGTCACGGATTCTAAAACCATCAAATGATTTACTGATATTTTTTAGTTCCAGCATAATTTCTGTTTGATAACGAGCGCAACACAATAAAAAAAATCAGGCTGATCAGTATGAAAAGCACAGCAACCGGCCGGGCATATTCCAGGCCGAAGGTACCAAAACGTTCATAAATCAGGACAGGGGCTATCATTGGATGATAGGCCACAATCACTACTGCTCCAAACTCGCTCATGCCCCTTGCAAACATGAGCACCATGCCGGACACAATGTGTCTCCAGGCGAGCGGCAAGGAGATCGTGAAAAAAACGCGCAGGGGTGAAGCCCCCAGGTTCATGGCAGCCTGTTCCAGCCTTACCGGAACGTTTTCAAAACCATCTTTTGCCGCATTGATTAAAAAGGGTATGCTGACAAAAGCCATGGCAAGGGCGATACCCACAGGGTGTCCCACTAACGTTAAGCCTACAGAAGAGGCTGCCTTACCAAGAACCGTACCTCTGGATATAAAGCCCAGGATCGCTATACCTGCAGCAGTATGGGGAATAACTATAGGAAGATCAATTATGCCCAGAACAAATCTTTTCATGAAAAAATCCCTTCTTGCCAGAATATAAGCAAAAGGTATTGCCAGAATGGCAAAAAACAGGGTTCCCAAAGCCGAGGTCAATAACGTAAGCCTTATGCTGGAAATGACTTCCTTATCCTTTGCAGCGTCAATAAAACCCGACACCTCAGTATGAAGGAACATACCCATCAAGGGTGCGATGATAAAAAGCAGCACCAAACCCCCTAAAAAAGAAAAAACAAGTCGTATTGTGTCTATTTGATTCATGCAGCCTAAAATATTTAACTTCTTGCTTTCAAATTTACTTGTTAAAGGTGCAACCCATCATTTGAACAAAAAATTTAAAGGCATAAATAATGAGAATAGATTTTGAAACATACTTATATTTTTACTAATTTAGCCCGAATTATTCTTGAATAATTCTGACGCTATTGAAAAACCTGGCTTTTTGCTTCAATAAATTTCGCAAAAAGCCGGTTTTTCTAATGCGGGGTTACCTGCCCACCGAAGCTAGCGCAGGCGGGCCTGCATCCACCCCGCAATCCACCCCGCATTCATAAACTTCACTTCGTTTGTTTATGAATAATGCAGGTTAGTAAAATGATTTAACAAATTTAACCATAAAAATTTTGTGAGCTATGAGTCCAAAAAAATATACGAGACGAGATTTCCTGAACACCCTGCTTTCAGGAATTGCTTTAGGCGCATTCATGATGCAATGCCAGACAAAAGATGAAAACGGGATGCCTACCCGTCCCTTAGGAGAAACAGGGGAAAACGTTTCCATAATTTCTCTTGGTGGATGGGATATAGGCGTTGACTCAAACTCCGAATCGGAAGCCATCAAAATCATGCATGAAGCCATTGCCGAAGGTTTGACCTTTTTTGACAATTGCTGGGAATATCACAACGGCTACAGCGAAGAACTTATGGGAAAAGCCCTGACCCAGGACAACAAAAGGGATAAGGTATTTCTGATGACCAAAGTTTGTGGCCGCG
>JAGXLC010000148.1 GCA_018334875.1 Bacteroidales bacterium
CAAGCCTTGCCAGCGAACATTCTAGACGAGACTCTTTCAAATATCCTTGACTTTATGGACAAACACTTTTTAAATCAATCCCAACCGCTTGGCCCTTCTTTCCCATATTTGCATAGCCTGTTTTTGCATATCTTCTATATTGTCAAGCTCATCAACGATTTCAGTCCCAAGAAGGGTTTCTATAACGTCCTCCATAGTCACGATTCCGGACATCTCTCCATATTCACCCACCACCATGGCTATATGCTCCTTCTGCTGAATTAATTTATAAAACAGCCGAATGATGGGCATTTTTTCATTCACTACCATAATATTTCTGCTCAGGTATTTTAATTGTATCTCCCACTTATTCTCGATCATATTTTGCATAAGATCATCCTTGAGCACATATCCGGAGATATTATCTATATTTTCCCTGAAAATAGGAATTCTGGAAACCCTAATTTTCTCATGTTTTTCAAAAAAATCTTTGACGGTAGTGTCTTCAGAGGCTGATAAAACCACTGTTCTGGGAGTCATAATACTTTTCACAACAATATTATTGAACTTCATTAGGTTCATTAAAATCTGTGATTCCTCCTTCTTAAATATGCCTTCCTGAACTCCAATTTCTGCCATAGCCTGAAATTCAGCCCGGCTCAGTATAGCACTGCCTTTTTGTTTATTCAGAATCTTGGTAACAAACTTACTTAAAATAATAAACGGATATAATGGGGAATATACCAACACCGTCAGTGTACGGGCAGTAAAGGGAGCCAGCTTCTTCCAAAAACTGGCACCAAGGGTTTTGGGTATGATCTCTGAAAATATCAAAATCAATATCGTCAATACTGCAGAGGTAATTGACAAGTACTCGTTTCCCCATACTTTTTGTGCCTGAGCTCCAACACCTGCCGCCCCAATTGTATGGGCAAAAGTATTCAGGGTCAGTATAGCCGATAGAGGCAAATCTACTTCTTCCTTAAATTTTTTCAGGCTCTTGGCATAAGACTTGTTTTCATTAACCCTGGCTGCTATAAAAGAAGGGGTGATACTTAACAATGCAGCCTCAAGCAAAGAACATAAAAAAGAAAAAAAGAGTGCAATAAGAAGATATACAATCAATAATGTCATAAGGCTTCGGGCTTGGTTAATTTAATTCATTTTTCGTAAAAATGGTTTTTTTTTAGATATTTATACACTTTAGCGGGCAAAAAGTACCTCACATCTTTTCCCCGTTTAATTGAATTACGAATAAAACTGGAGGATATTTCAATCAGGGGAGCATTTACAAAAGTAAAATCATATTGTTCAGCGTATTCAGAGGGATCAACTTCGGCTCTGGGATACACATAAATGGGATAATGCTGAACCAATTCAGTAAAATTTTTCCATTTATGAAGATAAATCAGGTTATCGGAGCCCAATATAAGGTTAAAGTTATATTGGGGATATTTCTCACTTAAGTAATTAAGCGTATTAATGGTATAGGAAGGTTTGGGCAGATGAAATTCAATTTTGGAAGGGCTTATCTGCATATCCTCCTCCAAAGCCAGTTGAGCCATATAATATCTGTGATGTTCGGCAAGTAAGTTTTCCTGGGTTTTAAAAGGGCTTTGCGGACTTATAACCAGCCATATCTTTTCAAGATCGGTAAATTCAGCAAAATAGTTGGCAACTGCAAGATGCCCAATATGAATGGGATTAAATGAACCAAAAAATAGTCCTACTTTCATAATATCCACCATTAGATTTATATATGGAGAAAATTTTTGATGATCTGATCAGCATCTTCCACCGCTCTGGTTAATTCATCGTTATGGAGTATCACGTCGAACCGGTCGGCATATTTTAATTCGGCCCTTGCCTTTTCCACCCGAATTTTTATGTAATCTGAGTCATCCGATGAACGGTTCCGCAATCGTTGCTCCAATGCTTCAACCGAAGGAGGCATAACAAAAATGGCCAACGCTTCTTTCCCGTATAATTGTTTTAAATTAAGCCCTCCTTCCACATCAATGTCAAAAATCACATTATTCCCTTTATTGCGTATTCTTGCTACTTCGCTTTTTAATGTACCATAATAATGGCCTTTATAAACTTCTTCCCATTCAACAAATTCATCATTTTCAATCTTTGCTTTAAATGTTTCTCTAGAAAGAAAATAATAATCTTTCCCATCTATTTCATTATTCCTCCGCGGACGGGTACATGCCGATATGGAAAACTCCAGGTTCAGGTATTCTCTTTGAAGCAATCGCTTGACAATAGTTGTTTTTCCTGAACCGGAAGGAGCTGAAAATATGATTAACTTTCCATTCATTGGGGCGGAAAAGTTATAAATTATAATACATTCATCACTTGTTCCCTGATCTTCTCAACCTCATCTTTCATCTGTACCACAATCTTTTGAATATCCGAATCATTGGCTTTGGATCCAATGGTGTTGATCTCTCTTACCATTTCCTGGATAATAAAATTTAATTTTTTCCCGCCAGACTCATTATTTTCAAGCATTTTAAGAAAATAATCCATATGATTTTTTAATCTTACCTTCTCTTCGGTAATATCCATTTTTTCAAGATAATAAACCACTTCCTGTTCAAATCTGCCCCGATCGATCTCCATGTCATTTTTGATTTCATTCAATCTCTCGTTCAATCGCTCTTTAATTGCTTCAATCCTTCTATTCTCAAATGAATCGACAGAATTCAGCAAATCGATCAGGACATTTATTCTTGATTTAAAATCCTTTTCTATGGCGGCACCCTCTTGCCTTCTAAATTCCAGGCATTTATTCAGTGCCTCTTGCATACATTTCTGTATAAACTCCCATTCTTCCTGATCAAGTTCTTCCTCTTCTTTCTCAAAAGCCTCGGGCATTGTAAGGGCCGTGCTGAGTAATTCCGAATCAAAAGAAATTTTCATATCTTCGGAGAAACGCTTAATTTGTCGTATATAATTCTTGACAACCGGTGCATTGATGGTCCCGGCTTTCTCTTCATCCGTAATTTCGTAGTTAACAACACATGTAACCTTACCCCGTTGCAAACTATCCACCATCATTTTTCGCAAGTCCATTTCTTTTTCCCTTATCTTATAGGGCAATTTCATATTGATATCGCACTGCTTGCTATTTAATGACTTAATCTCAACAGCAATCTGTTTATTCCGAAAACTCTTCTGAGCTTTACCATATCCTGTCATTGACTGTAACATAGAATGATGTGCATTTAAATTGTTGCTGCAAAGGTATAATAATCCTTCTAATACACAATTATTAATTTCCGGTTATCCCACCACCACCTTGTTTTTCCATTTACCTGTCAAGTAATAGGCATAGGACATCAGCAGGCCCATAAACCACCCAATTGGAATTGCCCACCATATACCGGTTTCACCAAATCTTTGTGACAGCAGGTATGCCCCCGGAATTCGAATGGCCCAAAGGGATAAAATTGTGGTGATCATAGGTATCAAAGTAGCTCCCGCACCCCGGAGAACGCCAGAAGTGGAAAACATTGCAGAAAATATCAGATAAAACGAACCTACAATGGTAAGATATTCCCGGCCGACCTGGATAACCTGAGGATCTTCGGTAAACAACCCCATAATAAAATCTCCAAACATAACAACGACCAGGGTCACGGTAATGGAGACAACTGAGGACATTTTTAAGGTGGCAATATACCCGGGTTTTACACGAAATTCTTTTTTTGCTCCAAGATTTTGACCCACAAAGGTGGCCAGGGCATTTGCAAAATTCATAGCAGGTAAAGTGGCCAGGGAATTTACCCTGGCTGCAACAGAATAAGCTGCGATAACATTGGTGCCAAAATCATTGACAATCCAAACGAGAGCCATCATTCCCGCCGCTATTACAGTTTGCTGGATCCCTGTAGGCAATCCTATTCTCAGGGTTTTCCGAAATAATGATTTGTCAAATCTAAGTTTGAACAGGGAAAGCTGAATGATTTGATGGGTTTTATTCAGATAGAATATCGCGGTCACAAATGCTCCGCCCTGAGCTATGATGGAGGCAAAAGCCACGCCGGTAATTCCCCAGCCAAAACCAATCACAAATAATAAATCAAAACCAATATTGAATACAGTGGAGATAATAAGAAAATACAACGGAGTCATGGAATCGCCCAATCCACGAAGGGAAGCACTAATGCCCATAAACCCGAAAAAAGCAATAACCCCACCGAAAAAGACTTTCAAATATTGTTCTGCCATAGGAATCACTTCCTCCGGCAGTCTTAAAAGAAGAAAGATTTCCCTGCTGAATCGGATTCCCAATATACTGATCCCAATGGAGGAAAAAAACAGGAAAATGAGCAGCGTTTCTATGGAACGTTTTACCTTTTCATCCTCCCCTGCTCCAAAATATTGGGATATTACCACCGTACTCCCGGAGGTAATTCCCAAAACCAGTGAAAAGAATACAAATATTACAGGAAATGAAGCTCCTACAGCAGCCAATGCTTCTTTTCCAATGTAATTTCCCACTATAATGCTATCTATGATATTATAAAGCTGATGAAAAACATTTCCCAGCAGCATTGGCAAGGCAAATCTCAGAATGAGCTTCCCCTCATTTCCCCTTGTCAAATCCTTCATTATTATTGTGGTAAAGTTTCCATATTGTTCTTCACAACAAAGTAAGGAAAATGTTTATAACTAACCCTTATATCACCTTATAAACAGTTTGCCAATAATACCCTACATCCTCTCACCTTCAAACTCAACTGTAAAAAGCTCATAACGGGAGCTTCACTCACCATTTTAACCCCGCATTAGAAAAACCGGCTTTTTGCAAAATTTATTGAAGCAAAAAGCCAGGTTTTTCAATAGCGTCAGAATTATTCTTGAATAATTCGGGTTAAGACCTCACTGAAGCTACTTATAAAATCAATCAAAAAATCCATAAAAAGAAAATCCTGATCAGGAAAGAATGGCCTAATATTTGGGATAATTATCTTTTGTTTTGATATGAATATTTCTGTTTTTGACCATATATCCACTGATATATATCAATATCATGGTTTAACTTTTTGCAAAATTATTATTTTATCAAAATTTGAGATAAATTTCCCCCGTTTTACTTATAAATTTTTTACGATGAAAAAGGGAATCAGCGCGATTTTTGTATTGATCATGTTATTCGGGTTTCAACTGGAGGCCATTGGTATTCAAAGCATAAACACTCTCCCCTCGGAACCAGGTAGCATCGAAGCAACCATACGATCAACACAACAGGAAGACACCACAAGTTTGGTGAATACAACCGACACCATCTCGCCTGCTGAAAACGATACGATAGACAGAACATTAGTGGATACCTTAAGTCAGGATAGCTTGGTTCTGGATACCCTAATTCAGGATACCCTGGTAAAAAAATTTTTGGGAGATACCTTAAAAAAAATAATACAGGGAGACACTACCTATATACTGATTCAGGACACTTTGCCTGAGCCAAAAATTGACACCCTTATTCTGCGCGATACACTTATTGTTAGAGACACCATTGAGAAAAAATTGCCGGATTCTCTGACTTACTTTATGTTTAAACCCGAAACAAAACTGGATAGTGCAGTGGCTTACTGGAATCAATATGCCCTTAAAGATACCGCCTCGACATTGACTGACAGCATAAAAAACAAAATTGAAAAATTTCTTTTTTATGCAAAAGCGCATCCTGTTGATACCACCAAAGAGTTCATAGAAGAGTACCTGAAAACCGATACCATTTTTAATTTCTATAAAGATTCATCTCGTTTGGCGGTGAATGACTCCTTATACCAATACCTTTCCTACTTGTGGAATACCACCAAAAAGGATTCGATTCAATTCACCCTTTTCAATGAATCCAACGATTCAATTGATCTATGGCTTACCAAAGACCCAAAAGATTCTTCCAGGTTTATGCTTTACGACAGGAAAGATTATCCGGCAGGAGTATGGATTAAACCCCGGAATAAAAATTCATTGAGGCTCGCATTTGTAGACGATGTAAGTATCACAGAAACAAGGCAACAGGAAACGATCAGAGAAATGTTGCCTATTAATATGAATGATTACGATTTGGTACAACAGGAGCATGTCGATATGATTTTTCCCGATTGGGATCTGGATGGTATTACCAATCTCCAATTCAACCAGGGCTTTATTTCTTCCAACTGGGCCAGGGGTGGCGAAAGTTCTCTGAATACTATATGGAACACAAGATATAGTGCGAATTATACGTACGGTAATCTAATTTCATGGGATAATGACCTGGAATATAAGATAGGCCTGTTGAAATCCGGCGACAAAAAATTAAGAAAGAATGAAGATCAACTGGAGATTAATTCCAAGTTTGGAAGCAATGCTGTTGAAAACTGGTACTATAGTTCATTGTTTAATTTTCAGACCCAATTCTTTAAAGGCTATAATTATCCCGATACGGAAGATCCCGTATCGGGTTTTCTGGCACCCGCATACATGGTATTTTCCATAGGTATGGATTACAATCCCAAGGACCCGCTAACCATTCTACTTTCACCTGTATCTTACAAAGCCACCATGATGAGGGATACAGTAAAATTTGACCAGACCAGATTCGGCATTCCTCAAGAGCAAAAAAACAAAAAAGAACTGGGAGCTTACCTAAAGTCAATCTTTACAATCGACTTTAACAGTGATATTAGTATGAGGAATAAAGTAAACTTCTTTATTAATTACCTGGGAAAAAATGAAACACTGGATGTTGATTATGAAGTAAACTTGAATATGGCAGTTACGGAGTTGATCACTACCACCATTAACATGCACTTAATTTATGACAGAGACGTAAGCCCTAAAATACAGTTTAAAGAAAATATAAGTGTGGGGTTCTCCTATAAATTCAGAACGCTCTATCACGGTTTTTAAGTTTGATCATTTGCTCTATTTTGCCAATTTAGCCGCCTTTACAGTCTGAACTCCTTTTTTTCTTGATGAAAATACACTGAAAGCTATTCTGCAGAATGAAAAAAAGTCAGAAACCTTAAGGTTTCTGACTTTTTAATGCCCACTTACTAACCCATAAGTGATTTGAAAACTAAACCCAATTGCAAATACAGATTACGGAAAATAATCTATTTATTTAAACGTGAAAAAAGATAAATTGTTGCAAATATTGGAAAAAAAATTATAGTTAATTATTCAAAAACAGTAAATTAATATACAAGAACATACCTTTTTAACCTAAACTTTTACTTTAATGAGAAAAGTCATAACTTCCATAACCATTATTTAATCATCTTTGCAGAAGAAAAAAAAATTCTCCTCTCGAAAACTAACAGGTTCCAGCAACTTTTATCCCCATTTTGGAGTTTAACTCCTATATAGAGGTGAAAATATTTTAAAATCGAACTTCGCTGAAAAGGATATGAAGAAGAACATAAAATTCAGTCTGGTGTACAGAGATATGTGGCAATCCAGCGGAAAGTATGTACCAAGGGCAGATCAATTACAAAGAATTGCCCCCGTCTTAATTGATATGGGGTGCTTTTCACGGATTGAAACCAATGGAGGGGCATTTGAACAGGTAAATCTTTTGTACGGGGAAAACCCAAACAAAGCCGTCAGAGAATGGACCCAGCCCTTCAATGAAGCTGGTATTCAAACTCATATGCTTGAAAGAGCATTAAATGGCATAAGGATGTATCCGGTTCCGGCAGACCTGAGGAAGCTGATGTTTAAGGTAAAGAAAGCACAAGGGGTTGACATAGCCCGTTCATTCTGTGGATTAAATGATCACAGGAACCTGGAATTATCGGTAAAATATGCCAGAGAAGCCGGCATGATTTCTCAGGTGGCTCTGAGCATAACCCATTCTCCTGTTCACACCGTTGATTATTATATGGGAATAGTGGACAAAGCAGTGGAATATGGTACCGATGAAATTTGCCTGAAAGATATGGCTGGTGTAGGAAGGCCTGTCACCCTCGGGAAACTGGTAAAAAATATAAAAGA
Source organism: Bacteroidales bacterium (assembly GCA_018334875.1). NCBI lineage: Bacteria > Pseudomonadati > Bacteroidota > Bacteroidia > Bacteroidales > Bacteroidales bacterium. The sequence goes on from JAGXLC010000148.1 coordinate 7,981, forward strand.
CAGACATCCCGGTTTGCTTGTTCAATATCACGGGCATTCCGGACCGGGATTTTCCGCAGCCTCCATGTTGGAAGTGGCCAAGGCAGGAGCAGATTACATTGATGTAGCTATGGAACCCCTATCATGGGGGATGGTCCATCCTGATGTAATAACCATCCAGGCCATGCTCAAAGATGCCGGTTTTAATGTGCCGGAAATTGACATGAAGGCTTACATGAAAGCCCGTGCACTTAACCAGGAATTCATCGATGATTTTCTGGGTTACTTCATCAATCCCAGAAACCGATACATGTCCTCTCTGCTTGTTCAGGCAGGATTACCCGGAGGTATGATGGGAAGCATGATGGCTGATCTGCAAAACGTTAAGCAAGGGCTGAACCAAACCCTTCATGCCAATGGAAAAAATACGCTCTCCGAGGATGAACTTTTGGTCAAATTATTTGATGAAGTTCGCGAAATATGGCCAAAGCTGGGTTATCCACCCCTTGTTACTCCATACAGCCAATATGTAAAAAATATTGCGCTATTGAATGTAATGCAAGAGATGCAGGGCAAAGCAAAATTTCAGATGATCGATAACAATGCATGGGAAATGATATTGGGAAAAGCGGGAAAGTTGCCCGGTCCCCTCTCCCCCGAAATTATTGAGCTGGCTGAAAAACAAGGAAAATCGTTTTACGAAGGCATACCCCAGGACAACTACCCGGATGAGCTGCATCAATATGAAAAAGAAATGCAGGAGAACGGCTGGGACTTCGGCAAAGACAACGAAGAGCTTTTTGAATTTGCCATGCATGAACGGCAATACAGGGATTACAAGTCCGGAAAAGCAAAAAACAGATTTCAAAAGGAACTCAAACAGATTAAAAAAGAAAAAGGGAATGGCTTTGAAAAAGCAGGGATCTCAAAAGATGTTAATAAGAAAGATGTTACTTCACCCACGATGGGAAGGGTATTTTTCAATATCAACTATTACATCCGGGAACGTCCCGTTGAAGTAGGTACGAAAATCAGCAAAGGAGAAAGAATCTGTTACATTGAATATAACAATACCTACGACGAGATTGTCTCTGATTATGAAGGCGAAATCGCTGATATATTTTGCGATCAGGGAGATGTGGTTTCTAAAGGGGACGTTTTGGTGCGATTGAAGTAACCTCCATACACTGCCTGATATAAAAAGGAAATGAAGCTTACGTGTCGAAAATTTCCACTAACATAGCAATTGACATACATCCCGGAAGAAACATGCGGAAAAGTTACGATATTTAAATTCTTCGTAAAAGGGGCTGCACTTTACCGGCAGCCCCTTTCTTCATTCATTTTTCCCAGCACTAACCCGAATTATTCACAAATAATTCTGACGCTATTGAAAAACCTGGCTTTTTGCTTCAATAAATTTCGCAAAAAAGCCGGTTTTTCTAAAGCGGGGTTGCCTTGCTCCGCTGAAGCTTCGCGAAGGCGAGCCTGCATCCATCCCGCAAACCATTCCGCATTCAAAAACTTTCCCGCTTACCAGCGGGATTCGTTTTTGAATAATGCAGGCTAAAATTCATACTGTTTGATAATCTCTTCAGGATGCATTAAGATATCAACATATTGTGCACGTTTGTATACAAACGGATTCTTTATCTTATCCCTGGAAAGCTTACCCCTAAAATCATCCAGTGAATTGTATCCTTTATCTGACATCCATGTGTCGATTTCATCAAGCATTTTTTGTATTTGTTCAAATTTATTGATATAGATGGTACTGACC
>JAGXLC010000149.1 GCA_018334875.1 Bacteroidales bacterium
CTAAAATTAACGGATTTTGGCAGTAAGATATTTCATCCGGCTCGCTTTCAAAGGCACGAATTACCATGGTTGGCAAATCCAGGCCAATGCCGCAACCATACAGGAAACAATTAATAAAGCCCTAAGCACCATACTCCGTGAAGAAATCCATGTGGTTGGAGCAGGAAGAACAGACACCGGAGTCCATGCTTCCTGTTTTTATGCCCACTTTGATGTTCGGGCAAACATCATTTACGAACGGGAAAACATCATTTTCCGGCTCAACCGCTTTCTACCCGATGACATTGCCATTTATGATCTCTTCCCGGTGAAAGAAAAGGCGCACGCCAGGTATGATGCTATATCGCGTACTTACCAATATCAAATTACAGCAATCAAGGATCCGTTCAGGAGAGAATCTGCCTATTACTGCTTTTGGAAGCTCAATGTAGAGAAAATGAACCAGGCATGCCATTTCCTCTTTGACTATAAAGACTTCACAAGTTTCAGCAAAAGCCAAACCCAGGTGAAAACAAATTTTTGTGAGATTTATCAAGCAGAATGGACAAAAGAGAAACATTTGCTCATTTTTACCGTAAAAGCAAACAGATTTTTAAGAAATATGGTTAGAGCAATAGTTGGTACCATGCTTGAGATAGGACAGGAAAAAATTGAACCGGAACAAATTAAAGAGATCATTGAGAGCAAAGACCGTTCTAATGCGGGTTATTCGGTTCCTCCCAACGGACTTTTTCTCACAAATATTGAATATCCGGATGATATCCTGTCAGAACAATAAAAGACCGGGAGATTGGATGACCACTTTTAAAAGGATTGCAACAAATATTAGAGTGACATTGCTATAAAAAAATGACAAACATGAAGATCAGATTTTCCATCGCTACCAAACTGATATTGGGTATCGGAGCCATCATCATAGCCATTCTTATCAATAGCTATATCATCAACAATTCGCTGGAAAAAAGCCGTAGAATCAACGAACAAATCACCGAGCTTTATGTGCCTTCCTCATCACATCTTAACGACCTGTATAACCTGGTAAACCGTTCCAAATCCCTCATAAAAAGCTGGGTATTTATAGACAAAAAGGAAAACACACCCGACAAAAAGCAGCTTAAACAACTTCATAATCAGGATTTGCCCCGGCTTCACGAAGAGATTGCGCAACTGTCAAAGAACTGGGACGAGAAAGAAAAGGAAAAATACGAAGAGATATATACGGCCATTAAAGATTCTTTATTTCCAAAGCACAAAAACATCATGCAAAAGCTTAATACCTTCGAAAGTTATAATGATGCGATGCTGCTTTTTGAAATTACTCCACAAGTTGAATATGGAGGTGAAATCATTGTCATGACAGATGAAATTCTGAACCAGATCAGTACCTTAAGAGGAACCATGCAGAATAAGGTGAACAACTCAAGAACCCAGATGACTTCAATATTCAACAAATTTGAAAACTCCATCACCGTATTGGGTATTTCTTTAGTTGTCATTTCCGTTATTATCGCCTTAATCCTGACCCGTACAACAGTGAGGCCCATTAAGAATGTAAAAGACACCCTTTATTCTATGTGCAAAGGGGTATTGCCTAAAGAAAAGCTCAAAGTCAGAAATGATGAGATCGGCGACATGTCCGCAGCACTCAACGACCTGATAGAAAGTTTTAGAAAATTCACCCATTTTGCCAAGGAGATTGGCAAAGGCAATTACGATGTTAAATTCAAACCCTTAAGCGAGCAGGATGATCTGGGCAATGCCCTTCTTGAAATGCGTGACAATCTTAAAACAGCTTCCGCAGAAGATGAAAAGCGCAAGAAAGAAGATGAACAAAGAAACTGGGCTTCCCAGGGCATCGCTAAGTTTTCCGAATTGTTAAGGGAAAACAATGAGAATTTGGAAGAACTTTCATACCAAATCATTAAAAATTTGGTGAAATATACAGAAACCAACCAGGGCGGCCTCTTTATAATCAATGATGAAGATGAGAACAATAAGTTCATCGAACTGAAAGCCGCTTATGCATATAACAGGAGAAAGTATCTGGAAAAGAAAATTGATATGGGAGAAGGCCTTATAGGTAGAGTAATTCAGGAAGGCGAAACCATTTATATGACTGACCTACCGGATAATTATATCAATATTACAAGTGGACTGGGGGATGCCAATCCACACAGCCTTCTTATAGTTCCATTAAAAACAAACGATGAAATTCACGGTGCCATTGAAATAGCATCATTCCACGAACTTGAAAATTATAAGATTGAATTTATTGAACGAGTGGGCGAAAATATTGCCTCCACCCTGTCAGCAGTAAAAATTAATATCAGAACCAATGAATTACTGGAAAAATCGCAGCAGCAGGCTGAAGAAATGAAATCCCAGGAGGAAGAAATGCGGCAAAACATGGAAGAGCTCAAAGCCACCCAGGAAGAATCATCAAGAAGAGAGCAGGAACTGAAAGAAAAACTGGAAGATTGCCAAAACAGACTGAATAAATATGTGCAAAGAGAAGAAACTGATCAAAATAATCAGTAGTCTGCAGGCTCCTCCATATCAATAGATTTCTATTAATTCAAAGGGCAAGTCCAAAATAGACTGATAGTGTTTCCCCAGATCATATACTGCTTCGTCATCCTCTTCATAATACCAGTTCACTTTGGCATAATGGCCGTTCTGATGTTTCTCTTCAAGAACATTGAAGAATTCAAGAATAAACTTCGAAGAGCCGCTGTTGATATATTCCAGTTGCACATGCACCACCGTTTCATTCAGGGGGTTTTTAAAATAACCAAACAACCATTCCATAATATCGGTAAAAAAATCTTCCGGGTTTTCGGGAATGGCTCTGCCATTCATTTTCAATACCCCATTCTGTGCGTCAAAATGAACTCCCGGAGTTTTAATGGTCTCTTCTATGCTTAAATTCTCCATATTACAAAAATAATAATTTTTTTTTAACAAAAATGCAAAAATGTCCATTCTAAAACAGTCACTTTATCAATAGATTAAAAGAGAATTTACGAAGCTTTGTATATGGGGTATTGATGTTAAAATTTGTATTTTATAAATTTACATAATAATTTTAATACAATTCAAATTATTCATCAAATTCTAAATCAAAATCTAAATTTATGTTTGAGCCCAGAACTATTTATGCGAAGATTGCCTACGATGCACTCTTATTGTATATGAAAACAGGCAAGAAAATTTTTAAAGAAGAAGCGGAAGTCCCTTCTGCATTAAAATTGAAATTGCCCTGTTTTGTTTCTATTTACTCCAATGGTAAGTTAAGAGGCAATAAAGGATCTGTAGAGCCTCAGCATAACTGTTTGTATAATGAAATTATAGAAAACGCCGCATCTGCTGTGGATGAAGCCGGTAAAACCGAACCACTCAAAGAAGGAGAATTGCATAATATCACACTTGCTGTTGACGTTCTTTCCAATCCCAAACCGGTAGAAAATAAATCGCTGCTAAAACCGGAAAAGCATGGAGTTATTGTTGAAGATGAATCAGGAAACAAAGCATATGTGCTCCCAAATACAGAAGGTATTGATTCTATAGAAAAACAAATGGAAGTTGCCCGGGAAAAGGCAGGCATAGATGCAAAGGTTCCACAGGACAAACTTAAGGTATTGAATTTCACAATGACCAGGTATCAATAAAAAAAATGTCAAATTATGAAACCCGCATCCAGGAACCTTCACAACAAGGGAATGAATAATGCATGCGGGTTCCATGGCCAAGGAAGCACAAGGCTTAAATTTTGAGGTTCTATTTAATTGAATTACAAATAATAATCAAAATTTATTCTGATGAAACAAGCACTTGCTATAACGGTAAAAGGCAGGGTACAGGGAGTAGGATTCAGGTTCAGTACGGTTCGCGAAGCAGAAAACCTCGGTATTAAAGGTTTTGTGGAGAACCGAATGGATGGTACGGTGTATATTGAAGCTGAAGGTGAACCTGAAGCCCTCAACAAATTCGTTAACTGGTGTTGGAAAGGACCTGCTACAGCAAGCGTGGATAATGTGAGTACCCAGGAAATACCAGTCCACAATTTTAAACGTTTTGGTGTAAAATGATGGAGCATTTATGAAAGAAGCATTATACTACACCGAATCAGAAGATAACAGGGTTCAGTGTAATCTTTGCCCCCATAACTGTAAGATCAAAGACCAGGAAAGAGGAATTTGCGGAGTCCGCAAAAATATGGGGGGCAAATTGTATTCTGAAAACTACGGAATGATAACGGGTTTGGGATTCGATCCCATTGAAAAAAAACCACTGTATCATTATCATCCGGGAAGGAATATTTTATCGTTAGGAAGTATAGGGTGCAATCTGAAATGCTTCTTTTGTCAGAACTGGGAAATATCCCAGGCAACGCCGGAGGATATTTCACACAAACAAGCCCATAGTGTGGATGATGTTATCAATCTGGCCACAAAAAGAAAAGACAATCTCGGAATCGCCTATACTTACAATGAACCGGTGATCTATTTTGAGTTCATGCTGGATGTTGCCAAAAAAATGAAAGAGAAAGGTCTGAAAAATGTAGTGGTAACCAATGGGTTTATTAATCCGGAGCCCCTGCAGGAGTTGATGCAATACATCGATGCTTTCAGCATTGATCTGAAAGGCTTCACGAATGAATTTTACAGGAAACATACCAAATCCTCTTTTGATCCCATCAAAGAAACACTTCAACAAATCAGGAAGAACGGCAATTTCCTGGAAGTCATCAACCTGGTGATCCCAACTTTAAATGATGATCCGGGGGAATTCGAAGAAATGATGAAGTGGATGAGAGACAATCTGGGGGAAAATACCGTATTGCATATATCAAGGTATTTCCCCAGCTATAAATCCAACATCGAAGCCACTACACCAGCAAAGATGAAGGAGTTTTACAACCTGGCTTCCAGTTATCTGAATTATGTGTACATGGGTAACATTATGCTGGATGAAGGAAGCAATACTTACTGCCATCGTTGCGGAACCCTTCTGGTGGAAAGACAAGGGTACCAAACCCGAATTCCCGGCCTCGACGAGGAGGGAAAATGTATTGAATGTGGAAATCATGTATTCATCCGATAAAAAAAGAACGCTATGAATATCAGAAAACCAACGGTTGCAGGTCAGTTTTATCCCGACAATAAACAGGAGCTCAATGAGCTGCTGGAGATGGTGTACGGCAAGGAAAAAGATAACATTGATGCAGACCTGGCACAGAAGAAAATAATAGGCGGTATAGCACCCCATGCCGGATATATGTTTTCTGCTTACCAGGCAGTTCATCTCTTTGAGATCATAAAGGAACATTCCACCCAATTTGATACGTTTTTCATCATCAACCCGAACCATACCGGTATGGGAAACGAAATGGCCTTCGACAGCAATGATTATTGGGATACACCATACGGCCAGGTGGAAGTGGACCACGATTTTGCCGACAAACTGGAACTACCCGTTTCTGACCTCGAAGAAAAAAGAGAACATTCCGGGGAAGTGATGGTGCCGATGCTGAAATATTTTCTGGATTACGACTTTAAAATTGCACCGGTTACCATGACGCTTCAAAATTACCGAAATGCATCAAGCCTGGCGGATGCCATAGTCAAAGCAAATCAGACATTGAAGAAGAATATTTTTCTCGTAGGTTCTTCGGATTTCTCTCATTTTGTGAGCCCAAAAACGGGTGAAGAAAAAGACCAGTATGTGCTCGACAAAATCCAAAATTTTGATGGAAAAGGAGTAGAGCGGGAAATTTCAGACAAGCAGATCTCAGTATGTGGGTATGGGCCCATCATGGCAGTTATGGAATATGCCCGGCGCGTATCGGAAAATCCAAAAACAAAAATCCTCCGGAAAGGCAATTCGGGCGATGTCATTCCTTCGAATGAAGTGGTGGATTATGTTTCTATGTTATTCTATGAGGAATAATTCTGGAAAAGATAACCTTTATATAAAGGCATCGGCCTGAATCCGTATTTACGGCAAAAGATAACTTTTCGGATGCTTTATGACATAATAGGTTGGCTTGAGGCTCACATGCAGCCGTGTATCTATAAGCAGGGGATTGGCATAGAATGCCCGGGATGTGGTTTTCAAAGGGCTCTGATCGCACTGCTTAAGGGGGATATATGGGAGAGCATACAATTGTTTCCGGGTTTGATACCCCTGTTGTTTTTGTTTGTTTTTCTGATAGTGCACCTGGTGTTTCATCTCAAAAACGGAGCCGTTGTATTGAAATATATTTTTATTGTAGATATAGCAATCATCATTATAGATTATATCATTCGATTTATTCACTAAAAAAAGATTATTATGGAAAACACAGGTACAGGTTCAACAGGCGGAGCAGGCAGCTTTGAAGGAAACAAGCAGATATTACCCAACTCCACAGCAGTTCTCGTCCTGGGAATTGTCTCCATTGTAGGTGTGCTTTGCACCCAGGGCCTCCTTGGCATCGTACTGGGCATTATTGGTCTGGTATTGTCAGGAACACCTATGAAAATGCTCAGGGAAAATCCTGAAGCTTATACAGAAGCATCAGTCAAAAATCTTAAGGCAGGAAGAATATGCTCCATAATCGGGGTGAGTCTCGGAGGCGTATTTTTGGTGCTGATGCTCATACTTATTCTAGTTGGATTGGCAGGAGGTTTCTTTGCCTTGCTTCCATTCCTGGAAGATATTCCTTTTCCTCATATGATCAACTTTTTGCCTTTTGTATGATCAATGCCTTTTTATTTTTACGACAGGAATCTTTTTACAGGGAAAGCCCGGAATGGAAGTTTACACGGAGATTTTCGGACCTCATTAAATACTTCGAATAACTTTTTATGGATCTGGAAAAAAGAAAACAAGCCTTTATAAGGCTGGGAAAGGTACTGAGGGATTACACTTACGGAGAACCAGGGAACGATATTTCCGAAACAAAAGCCGGGAAACTGCTTCATCAGGCAACAGAAAAAGCCAGCATTACCAATCCCTGGTTTACACCTTTTTATATCCGGGAAGCCCTTAGATCAATCGGAGAAAGCCTCCGCCGGGAGCACCTTGACAAATGGACGGATCAATACCCTGAGCTCAAAAAGCAAACCGGCTCGCCTCAAAAAATAGGAGTTGTCAATGCAGGAAACATTCCTTTGGTAGGATTCCATGATTTCCTTTCGGTGATTCTTAGCGGACACATCTATTACGGAAAATTATCCTCAAAAGATGAACATTTGCCCAAAGCCATTGCCGGTATATTGACGGAAACAGAACCCGAACTGAAAGAAAGGATTATATTTGAGAGCAAATTTCTGAAACAATTTGATGCCATCATTGCAACAGGCGGAAACAATACATCCAGATATTTCCATTATTATTTCGGCAAATATCCCCATATCATCCGAAGAAACCGAAATGCCATAGCGGTACTTACCGGAGAGGAAAAAGATGAAGAACTGGCAAGACTGGGAGATGATATTTTCCTGTATTTTGGGATGGGATGCAGAAACGTATCCAAGCTATATCTTCCGAAGGGATTCGATATAAACCGTTTATTGAACAATATCGTGGATTATCGCTTTGTAATGGATCACCACAAGTATGCCAACAACTATGATTATAACAAAGCCATATATACGATGAATCAGGCTCCCCATCTTGATAATGGCTTCCTGCTGCTCAGGGAGGATGAACCCATCCCCTCTCCCATTGCTGCTTTACATTATGAAAGATATGATGATCTCAACCAGGTAAAGAACATGCTGGATCAAAAGCAGGAACAGATTCAGTGCATAGTTACCCGTTCCCGGGAATTCCCGGAAGGAGTAAATTTCGGAAAGGCTCAATATCCCGCTCTGTGGGATTATGCAGACAACATTGATACCATGCGTTTCCTGTTATCCCTAAATAACAGAGCTTAATCCCTATGGCCGGCAATACACTTATAGTCATATCAGGACCCACGGCAGTAGGAAAAACCGATCTGTGCATCAACCTCGCCCAAAAGTTACATACAGACATCATATCCGCGGATTCCCGCCAGATATACAGGGAAATGAAAATTGGAACCGCACGTCCGGACGAGCAAACGCTTAACAAGGCAAAGCATTACTTTATCGGCACAAAATCCATACAAGACTATTATACGGCAGGGATGTTCGAGCTGGAAGTCCTTGATATGCTTCGGCAGCATTTCAAAGAAAAAGAAACCATGATTATGACGGGCGGTTCTGGACTGTATATCAATGCCGTATGCAACGGGATAGATGCATTGCCCAAAGCCGACCCGGAAGTCAGAAGCAAGCTGGTCAAGCAGTATGAAGAAGGAGGTATAGAAGGAATAAGAGATCAATTGAAACTCCTCGACCCCGAATCTTACCACAACATGGATCTTAAAAATCCCAAACGCATCCTGAAAGCCCTGGAAGTTACCCTGACAACCGGTAAGCCCTATTCCTCATTTCTTACACGCCAAAAGAAATCCCGCTCCTTTCACATACTGAAGATCGGCTTGAGACGTGACAGAAATGAACTGTATGAAAGGATCAACAAAAGGGTGGATCAGATGATTGAGCAAGGCTTAATAGAAGAGGCCAGAGATTTATATCCCTATAAGCACCTCAATCCATTAAACACTGTAGGTTACAAGGAGCTATTTGATTATTTCGACGGAATCATTTCCCTTGAGGAGGCCATTCGACGGATCAAGCGAAACACCCGCCGCTATGCAAAACGCCAGCTCACCTGGTTTGCCAGGGACAAAGAAATGGAATGGTTTCATCCTGAGGAAAAAAATAAAATACTGAAATATATCCGGAGCAGGTTATCAAAACTTCGAACGCATTAAGGCCTTTAAAAGTCAGCTATTAAAACAATATCCATCGGTAATTTTACATATTCCCAATAACAATATCATAAAAATTTTGAGTTTTCCGTTTTTTAATGATAATTTTATTGGCATGTTACCGGATTATCATACCCATACCGTTTATTCCGACGGGCAGGACCAACACCGAAGTTACCTCCGGCAGGCGGTCTATTCCGGCATTGATGAAGTGGGTTTTTCCGATCATTTCACCATTTTGTCAACCAACTGGGGCATTAATCAAAAGAACATCCCCTTACTTAAAGAAGAAATGCAATTTTTAAAAACCCAGGAGGAATTGCCTGTTTCAGTTAAATTTGGTGCAGAAATTGATTATATCCCCGGAAAAGAAAAAGAGATCAGCTCCCTCATCAGCACACTCCCCCTGGATTATGTGATCGGTTCAATCCATTTCCTGAACAACTGGAACTTTGACAACGATCCGGAAGCTTTCAAAAACAAAAACATTGACGAAGTATACGATGCCTACTTTTCAGTGGTAAGAAAAGCCATTTCAAGCGATCTTTATGATGTTATGGGTCATATCGACGTGATTAAAAAATTCGCATACTATCCCTCCTTCAGCCCTTACGAATGGTATAAAAAGCTTATCAGATCGCTGAAGAGCAAAGACAAGGTAGTTGAGATCAATACCAACGGGCTGAACAAGCCCTGCAGGGAAATTTATCCCGATAAAAATTTTGTGAAGATGTGCTTTCAGTCCAATATTCCGGTAACATTAGGATCCGATGCCCATGTTTCAAATGAGGTTGGCCAGCATTTTGACCAGGCAGTGGAAATGCTTAAAAACATTGGCTACAGGAAA
>JAGXLC010000150.1 GCA_018334875.1 Bacteroidales bacterium
GAGAGGAAAATTTCAACAAGCAAACGAAACAGGGATAAATTTATTTTCAGCGATATATTAACTTCGGGAACCGCTATAATTAAACGGGGTGTGTACAATTTACTGACGTTTATTACACTTGTGATTGGAGGCTCCGAAGCGTTAGCCAATAGTATGCTTCCGAATTTGAAAGAAGGCGTTTTCCTTATCAATTCAGGAAAGCATGAAATCTCAGGAAAGAAGATTCATGCTTTTTTTGCTTTGAGAACATTGGATATCAAGTCCATACCGATTAATGAATATATTGAGGAAATGCTAAAATCTCAAAACCCTAAAAAACCCAACGCCTATGTAACAAAAAAAATGATTGAGATTGAAACAAATGGTTTTGAAAACCGAAAGTGGAATCACTACTTGCAGAAGACGACAAGATGAATGGTCTTCTGTATTGGTTTATTTTTAAAGAAGTGTAAATTTTAAAAGATTAAGAATTATGAAAAAACCCGAAAATTTTAGAAAAAGTCTAGAACGATGGTCACCATTAATGAAGATGCAACTTGTGGTTGGCATTTTCATATGTGGTTTGATGATATTTGGCAATCAGGCATTGGCCGACAATAACAATGCGCCGGAAATGTCTGAAGAAGCTGCCGGGCAGCAGCAAGTAACCGTGGAAGGAACGGTTACCGACAGTGAAGGCAATCCGCTGCCAGGCGTAAATATTGTAGTAGAGGGTACTACTACCGGTACCACAACCGATATGGAGGGCAACTACTCCATTGAAGTACCTTCCGATGCCACGCTGGTATTTTCTTTCGTGGGATACCAGGAACAAACCATCCAGGTGGATGGCAGGGAAGAGATCAATATTACCATGCAGCAGGGCGCTGTAAGGATGGAAGAGGTTGTTGCCATCGGATACGGCGAAGTGCAGCGCGAAGAGGTTACCAGTTCAGTAGCTTCGGTTAGCGCTGAGGATATGAACATCGACCCGGCCGCTTCAACCGACCTGACCAGGGTACTGCAGGGTAAAGTAGCCGGTCTGACCATTACCCGTACCGGCGGAGGCGACCCCAACCAGCAGTTTGAGATTCGCCTGCGTGGTACTTCCAGTGTGAGCGCCGGACAGTCACCCCTGATTGTTGTTGACGGTGTGCCGGGCGGTAGCCTGAATGCCCTGAATCCGGAAGACATCAAATCCATCGACGTACTGAAGGATGCTTCGGCGGCGGCCATGTACGGTACCCGCGGTACGAACGGTGTGATTCTGGTACAGACCAAAACCGGCCAGGAAGGAAAAGAACAGGATTTCCACGTGACCTATTCCGGAAAAACGTTTACCGAAACGGTTCTAAGGCAAACCCAGATGCTGGATGCCGAAGGATACCTCCAGCTAAAACAGGATCTCATAGATCGGGGAGGAGATTTTGCTGATCAGGGCAGGGCCCTGATTGACCGTGGATACGATACGGACTGGTTTGATGCAGTACAGCGGGATATGCCGGTAAACCATAACCATACACTGGCTATCCGTGGCGGAGGAGAGGACTCAGATTACCGGCTATCCGGATCTTATATGAATCATGACGGTATGTTTGTTAATACCGGACGGGAAGAATATAAAGTCAATCTTAATCTGACTCAGCGTGCGCTTGATGATATGCTGATGTTTAAAGCCCAAATCGGAGCTTTTGAAAATAAAGCCAAGCCATCGGATAATGAAGCTTATCGTCAGGCTATGGGATACAATCCAACTGCCCCGGTTTACGAGGATGGAAATCCTGACAATGATCTATTTCAGGCCGAGGGCTGGAATTATCAAAATCCCTTGGGTGTATTAACCCAAAGAACCGATTTAGACGGAAGAAGCCGTTATTATACCCGTGTCACGGGTCAATTCATGCCTACCAATGCCTGGACCTTCAAAACCCAGATTGGTTATGATGTAGAAAGGGGCATGGACGGATACTATCAACCCAGTTATTCATACGACCAACAACAGAATGATAATTATGGACATGCCTCAAGAAATTCAAACCGGGATGTAACGCGCACCCTTGAATCTACCATAGACTGGGATAAGGACATTGGTAACCACAGTTTTAATTTTATCGGTGGATATTCCTATCAGAAATTTGTTGCTGATGGTTTTTGGGCCGACAACACCAATTTCATCAGTGATGAGTTCATGTATCATAATCTTGGTGCAGGTGAATATCTTGATGAAGGACGCGCCAACATGGATAGCTGGAAGAACGAGAGTAAGCTGGTAGGTTTCTTTGCCCGCGGTATTTACGACTGGAACGACAAATATTTTGTATCGGCCAGCTTCAGGCGGGAAGGTTCCTCCAAATTCGGTGAAGAAAATAAATGGGGTACTTTCCCCGCAGTTTCGGCAGGTTGGACCATTACCAATGAACCTTTTGCTGAAGGTTTGGATTGGCTGGACTTCCTGAAGCTGAGAGCAGGATACGGAAAAACCGGTAACCAGGATATTGATCCTTATATACCATTGGTACGACTGTCACCCGGCGGATATTTTTATTATGACGGAGAGTTTACCCGATCCTATAATCCGATTAGTAACCCGAACCCGAACCTGAAGTGGGAGACCAAGGAAGAATACGATGTGGGCCTTGACTGGGAGGTTCTCGGCGGCCGTTTAGGCGGAACCATTGATTATTACAACCGAAGGACCGAAGACCTCCTGCACGATTACGATGTGCCCGTTCCGCCAAACCTATATGGAACCACCTTTGCCAATGTGGGTACCATGAAAAACGAAGGGATTGAATTTTCATTCAATACTACACCGGTACAGCAGGAAGACCTGCAATGGAACCTGAATTTCAACATAAACTATCGGACGCAGGAACTGGTTACTCTTTCCAATGAAAGATACAGTCTTGATTGGCAGAATGCTGGCTGGCTGAGCGCCCCGGGTGTTCAAACATGGACGCATCGCTATGGCGAAGGCATGGATATGGGCAATTTCCATGGCTGGATATTTGAAGGCATCAGTGAAGAGGGAGAATGGCAGTTTAAAGACCTGGATGGCGACGGAGATATTGATGCCGATGATAAAACCATTATTGGTAACGGCATCCCGGACTATTATGCCAATCTCAATACTACAGTCAGATATAAAAACTGGCAGCTCTCTGTTATGACCAGAGGTCAGTTCGGCCACGAAATACTCAATGCCAAACGGCTGTATTATGAAAACATGAGACTATTGCCCAGGAATATTCTGGCGGATTATAACGAAAAACTGTGGGAGGAACCCAAGTATTCCGACTATTATCTGGAAAACGGCGATTGGGTGAAAATCGACAACATTACACTGGGCTATAATTTTCCATTTGAAAATAACCAGGCAGTTAAAAGCATGAGGCTGTATTTCTCCGTGAGAAATGCTTTCACCTTTACCCAGTCAACAGTGAACGATCCTGAGGTATCCATTGGGGGCCTGACTCCCGGAATGAGCGGTCGCTGGGACTATCCAAGTGTGAGAACATGGACGATCGGTATAGAAGCCAGTTTTTAATTATTTGAAGTTTGATTCTATTGTAAATCGATAAATAAAATTGTTATGAGACATAAATTAATGATTATGATATTAGGCGGGATATTCCTGCTAGGTTCCTGTACAGAGCTGGAACAGGAGCCCGCCAGTGAACTGACGAATGATCAATTCTTTCAAAATGAACGTCAGGTTCTTGCTGCGATTGGTCCGGCATATAGTTCTTTAAATTATCCCGGAGCCGATTGGGATATATTAAGACAATCTGATATCTGTATGATCCCTACAAGAGGGAGACATTGGTACGATGGAGGTACGCACCTCAGATCCCACTGGCATGATTGGAATTTGTCCGAAGCAAATGGGCCCTGGACTTATGCCTACGGTGGAATCAGTACCTGTAACCGCATTCAGTTTCAGATTGATCAATTGGAAGATCCAAGTCAGACGGTATTGGATCTGTTAAAAGAGCTTCGCGCTTTACGGGCGTATTATTACTTCTGGGCATTAGAGTTCTATGGCAATGTTCCTATTGTTAAGAAACATGATGTACCAGAAGGATATGCCCCTGATAACCAGTCTAGAGAAGAAGTGTATAATTTTGTAGTAAGCGAATTGGAGGAAGCTGTTCCAGACTTGCCCGAAGAGGTGAGCACACAAACATATGGCAGGATGACCAAGTGGGCCGGTTATACGTTGCTGGCCAAACTTTACCTGAACTCAAAGGTATACACGGGTGATCCGATTCAACTTGATGGCGAGGCTCAATGGCAGAAAGCTATTGATGCATGTGACCAGGTAATCGAATCAGGAGAATTTGCCCTTGAAGATAATTATTTTGCCAATTTTGCCACCGATAATGAAAATTCATCGGAGAACATCTGGGTCATTCCAACCGATCCGAAAAGAACAGGGTGGAAATATATGATAGCATATGCTACCCTCCATTATGAGAATAATAAGAGTTTCCCAGGATTCGAGGGAGGTCCGTGGAACGGATTCTGCGCAGTTCCCTCATTTTATGATTCATATGAAGAAAATGATGTTCGGCAGGACATGTGGATAGAAGGGCTTCAAACCAGTGTAGCCGGTGATACCCTTTATGGTGTTGAAAGAGTAGATGGTCCTTTGGTATTTGTAAATGAAGTGGGCAATCTTGAAAATGCTTATGAAAATGAAGGTGTAAGAATAGGAAAATTCGATTATACCAATTATAGAGATGCATGCGTGCAGGGTGATCTACCCATTTTCCGCTATGCCGATGTGCTGCTGATGAAAGCAGAAGCACTGATGCGGCAGAATGGCGGAGAACCTACAGGCGAAGCTCTTTCATTAGTTAATAGAGTTCGAAATAGAGCAGGTGTAGATCCACTCAGTATGAATGAATTGACCTTAGATACCCTGCTGGCCGAACGAGGCCATGAACTGGCCACTGAAGGTTGGAGACGTAACGATCTGATCCGTTTCGGTGAATTTATCAAACCTTTCTACGAAGATTCAGATGTTAAAAACATTCAGAAAAAGGTGGTCAATGAGGAATATGTTCGTCTTTTCCCAATTCCTGAACAGCAGATCAACGCCAACCCGAACCTGGAACAGAACCCGGGTTACTAGTAAAGGCGTTTAAAATTATACAGTCTACCTTAATCCCGGCTCCGGCAACCCCGAAGCCGGGATTTTTTACAGGAGTGTTTAAAAGGCAGAATGGTTTGCAATCAATAAGAATTGCTGTAGATATAAATTCTGAATTATTCTTTATATTCGCATAAAAACTTCCTTATGCTTCCACTGGATCAGGATCTGCAAACCCCGAAAGACAATCTTGAAGACTTCGCCAATCTTTCTATAAGAGTATTGAATCACCTTACCAATGTATTGAGCGATTCTGAAATCAAAGGCAAATACATTATCCACAATTCCGTTATTGCTGATAATGTCAAATATCTGCGGCCGATTAATCGGGAATTGATACTGTTTGAAGAAGATTCATTCAGAAACCATTTTGAGCAGTTCAGGAGGATCATCAGCCGGTTGAAGAAGCGCAAGCTGGATTTTAACCAGGAAGATTTTTTTATAGTTGACCGAACGCTCTATTCCATTCAGCAATTGATGGGATGTGGACTGGATTTACTGGTGAACCCCAACAGTGCCAGAAAACATGTCGGAAATCGCTTTGAAGAGCTGATGAGAACTCTTTTTACGGAGACAGGCATCACCAATAAAAGAATTGTCCTTAAAATCCCCTATGAAACCGAAGAAGGGGAGGCCATATACCGGTGTGAGAATGACCTGATCCTTTCACCTTATGAAAAAGTAAGGTCTACTGAGCATTTGCTGGACGAAAATGAGATTGTTGTTTCTGCCAAAACCACTTCAAAGGACAGGATGGGCAAGATGTTCATGGATAAGATTTTGCTGGAGAACTTTCTCGGTCACCCCCAGAAAGTAATAGGTATATTTCAGAATGATGTTCAGCGAAAGGGTGAGAATAACATCAGCTACACATTGGTATCAGGTCTGTTTATGGTATATTCCAGATTTTTGACGGAACTTGACGGGGTTTATTATATGGATCCTCCTCCGAATGCCTATAAAGCAGCCCATAAACACAATATGTATCAGTTTTCCAGGTTGCTACTGGAGGATATATGGAAGATGCTAGCCACGTAACTGATCCCGTCTTTTCTGAGATTCCATTTCGTCTTTAGAGGTGGCTATGCGTTTGATGTGATCCCTGTCCTGTAGTCTTTCCCGGATGATCTCACAATATTCGCCGCTGATCTCATTACCCAGCCATTTTCTTCCATACGCTTCCGCTACAGCGTAAGTGGTTCCTGATCCGCCGAAAGGATCTACTATTAAACTATCATCATTGGAAGAGGATAGAATGATTTTTCTCAGCAATTCAACAGGCTTCTGGGTACTATGCGGATACTTTTCCCAGGCACCATTGGAAATGGTGGGTATCTCAAAAACATCTTTCGGTTTGGCCCCCTTGGGATGGGGTTCCCAGACATACTTTTTCTTTTTGTTACCTTTGGCGTATTGCGAGGTTTCTGCCTGGGTTCTTCTTGGATATTTTGTGGTATGCCTGTTATATGGAATACGGGCCTCATCGATGTTGAAAATAAATTTTTTGCTTTTTCTGAAATGCAGGATGCTTTCGTGTGATCTGCCCCAGTCATTGCCCAGGTTGGCCTTGTTTCTGTAATACCATACCAGCCACTTACAACCCTTGAAAAGGGGTGATGCTGCCCACTTTAGGTCTGCCAGGATCTCAGAGAACCCGCATATATAAAGAGAACCGTTGCTTTTTAAAACCCGGTAGGCCTGCCTGATCCAGTTCAGACTCCATTCCACATACTCTTTCTGGGAAGAAAACGTGTCCCATTGTGCCTTTTTGATATTGTAGGGCGGATCGGCAAAAATAAGATCCACTGAATTGTCATCCAGCATCCTGAAAAAGTCCTTGACATCAAGCTGATAAAGTTCTCCGGTTTCAGTATGGAAAAAGGGTTTTTTCCTTTTAACCCGTTTTTTCCCATATTCCAGTTCCAGTTGCAGCTCTTCTGCCAATGCTTCAACCTGACTTTCCGGGTATACCCGGTAGTTGTTGATGGGATGACGGATGCTTTTAAATTTTCCGTCTTTGTCCCATCTTCGGAGTGTTTCTCTGCTTACACCAAGTGTTTCGGCTACTTCACTAATTGAGAGATATTTTTCCATGAAATTAACTTGATCAAACATTATACAACCTTACACAAAATTAAGGATTATTCATTATAAATTTTTTCTATGAACAAATAAATTCGAAAAAAAATTGGTGATCCCGGATATATTCATGTCTTTCCCTACACCTGGTAATACATGGCCTTCTTTAACCAGGTCTTTTTATACCTTTGCAGGAACAAACCCCAACAAGATCATGAATAAAAAACCACGGTATGAATTGCTCTTTAAGAATTATGCCAACCAATACGACAAGGAAGATTTCGTACAGGGCACTGCAGGAGAGTGTGATAATGGAAACCGATGAGGAAAATTTTGAAATGCTTGTTGTGGCCGAAAAAATTTGAATCTGCCCAATTAATACCCGGTACCTTTGAAAATCCATTATACAACACGGATTCCGGCTTGCGGGATGAAATATTGGTAGGCACGGGTGAGAATCCTGGTTATAAGTGATGCTTTTAAACCATTCATCCCCTCTTCTTATCTTCTCATTTCTTCGTTTTTTCGTTCTACCCTTCTATCGTGCTATCGCCCCATAGTTCTATCGCACCCTCGTGCCTTCGTTTTCCCTGGCTTAAAAAACAATCAACCCGAGAAACTCCCTCTATCCTTTATCCAATAAGCTTTTCCGGTGATTTGCAGCTATCCGAAAAATCCCGTAAGTTACAACAAAAAAAATTGAAATTCAACCCCTAAAAAATTTGGCTTGTATTAAAAAAGATCATATTTTTATCGCATGTAAGGGATATGCCGGATGTTTAAAGTATTTAACAGCTTTTAATAATCATTTAAATTATGAGTATATGAGCAACTTAACAGATTTTCAGGAAAAGCTTGATGAGATCATGCAAATTCCTGATGAAGAAGTACAAACACCTTATATGCCTCTGGATCATTATATGCTGGAGGCAGAAGGTACGCGGCTGCAAGCCTTAAAAGATATGGAAAAGCTTGTCGATGCCGGAATATCGGAAGAATTAATTATCGATCTTGCCAAGCGTGTTGGAGCCTGCCGACAGGCACAGTCGAACTGGATTGACAGGCGAAATAAGCAAAAGGAAGCTGAACAAAAATGGAGCAAGCTTGCGATAACCGCTTCTGATCTCCATAGTAACCTGGTCCACGCATTTCGTTATGCTTATCGGAAAGATGCCGATCTGATCAATCAGATTTCATACATCGCCAAAGATTATGGATACGCTGATTTGATTCAGGACATGAATGATCTGGCCACCATGGGCCGAAACAATCCTGAGCCGCTCAAAGCCATTAATTTCAATATGGAACTGCTGGATCAGGCAGCAAGATTGTCAGATGAAATGAGTGAATTGTTGAATATCGTTAACGGAGTGCGTTGGAGCGATGATGAAGCCAGGGTTATCCGGGATAAAGCCTACACTTTTCTGAAAAAAGGTGTAGATGAGGTAAGAGATTGTGGTAAATATCTTTTCTGGAAAGATGAAGAGCGCCTGAGGCTTTATACCAGTGAATATCTCAGAAGTCACCGTTATGTATCCGATGACAATCAGGTGTCTGAAGAACCTGAGGAATTGGAAGATTCTATGGACGAAACATGATGTGTATTTAATTCCGGCTATCCCAATCAATGGGGTGTTTAGCAAACTTTTTCTTAAACACTCCATTTTTTTATTTATAATGTGTTATCCACTCCCTATTAAGGTCTCACTCCAAAAATGTACGGTCAGTTAAAGGCAACCCTTCTGGCAGTTTATAAGGCCCATACGAAGAAAAGATACCAAGTGGCAAATATAGTCAACCCATCCGCAATGATAGCATACATATCCGCAATGATAGCGTGTAGACCTGCAATGATAGCAAAAAATGATGCAATAATAACTTCCAGACCTGCAATGATAATATTAATATAGGCAAATATATTAAAAGAATCTGCAATGATAATTGACAAACCAGCAATGGTGGAGACTAGATATGCAATAATATATATTAAATCTGCAACCGTAGTGGTCAAATCTGCAACCATAGTGGTCAAATCTGCAATGGTAGTTGTCAGACCTGCAACCATAGTTGTCAAACCTGCAATGGTATCAGCCAAACCTGCAATGATAGTAATATCATTCATTAAGTGCATTAAGTTAGTTTGGGACAAACTCCTGTCAAACTCCCGTCAAACTCCTGTCAAACGCTTTGTCAAACTCCTGTCAAACACTTTATCAAACTCTTTTGTCAAACTCTTTGTCAAACGTATTTTGTCAAACTCCCGTCAAACATATTATGTGTCGAACATTTTTTTGTCAAAGTTTCCACCGGATTTACTTGATTATATTCTGAATATTGATGATATTTAGTCACCATTAAAACCAAAACATCATGAAAAACAATGATTTCAATGAAAGACAGAACCCCCGGACGATGGTTATTTCCTATCTTTCA
>JAGXLC010000151.1 GCA_018334875.1 Bacteroidales bacterium
GTAGCGAACATATTTTGCCATTCTCCACCGGCAATGGGTAACAGCTTATGGAGTACATATACCATGGCAGAGGCAAAACCTGCCGATACCAGGGCTGCCAGACCCGGATGGGCACCTTCATATAAATCCAGCGCCCAGCCATTGGCGGGGAATGGCTTTAGTTCCAGAGCCACTGCGATCAAAACCATAAATACAGCAACAATTCCACCTTTCACAGCGGTCAGGTCCGCGTTGATGATGTCGTTGATGTAAAGCGACCCTGCATATTGGTAAATGAAAATGATACCGATCAGCAGCAGGCCTGAAATGATTCCTGTGGCAATAAGATATTTAAAACCTGCGGACAGGGCCTTGTTTTCGCGTTGCAGCAATACCAGTCCGACAATGGCTACACTGCTCACCTCCAGAAAAACAAAAAGGTTGAACAGGTCGCGTGTCATAATCACTACATTCAAACCCACAAAAAGCAGCAGGTAAACGATCATGGAATTGACCCCCTGCTTTTTCAGCCTGTCCCATAGATAAAAACCTCCCAGCAATCCGATCAGATTTATAATGGAAGTAAAAAATGCCTCCATCTCACCCATTTTCAGGTTGATTGAAAAGGGAGGTTTGAAGCCTGCAGTATAGGTATAATGTGGGGCATTGCCGGCGAATGCTACGGACCATAACCATTGAAAGGAGATAAAGGTCATCAGGGTTAAGGTAAGCAACATGATGGTTCCGGAAGTACTTTTCCCTGCCTTTTTGGTTAATCCGAGCAGAAATGCAATACCAAGTCCTGAAGCAACAATGTATATTGGTTCTACCATTTTAGATCGTTAAAATTTTTGATATCGAGTGTTTTCTTCCTTTGGTATAGTCTTAAGGCATATGCAAGCATCAGGGCTGTAATTCCCAGTCCGATTACGATAGCTGTAAGCACCAATGCCTGGGGCAGCGGATCGACGATCTCCTGTGTTGCATTTTTAATGTTTACTGCTTCATCCAGAATGGGCGCCGTTTTTCCTTTCACATAACCTACACCCACCATTATGATATGGATTCCTGTGTCAAAAAGAGAAAAACCAATGATCATCTTGATGATGTTATGCTTGGTCAGGATGGCCCACAGACCGATCAAGATCAGTAATATACCCGTAATGATCGCTATGTGTGATAAACTGATCTGTTCCATTATATTTCTTCTTTCTGTGTTTCCTGCAGATTGCTTACAATGCCTGACAATTCGGAGCCGACTTTCAATCCTATAAATATATATATGATAGGAATGGCCCCCGCACTGATCAGTTCTCCGAAATCTCCCAAACCGATAATGGTATTATCCAGAAACCCGCTTGCAAGCAGTAGTCCTAGTATGCCCAGTATGATGAAAGAAAAGCCCGATATGGATTCTACAACAGAAATAATCCGGTGATTGACCTTTTTAACCGGATTAGCCAGCAACATTAGAACGAGAGCTGAAGCAAGAATGGCTCCACCCTGAAATCCACCACCCGGTGTTAAGTGTCCATTGATAAATACATAGATACCGAACAGAAAAATAAGGGGCGTGATGACGGTTGCTGCTGTAGCTAATATTTCGCTTGCTTTTCTTATTTTCGGATTATAAGCAGTTGACTCATCATTCCTTATTTTTAATACGAATCCAATGATTGAAGCGGCCAAAAAGAGGATAGTTACTTCTCCGAGTGTATCAAGACCACGGTAAGTGACTATAACTGCGGTTACAAGGTTTGCTGCTCCTACTTCCTGCGGGCCCTTTTCGGCATAACGTGTAGCCACTTCATTAAGATGCTGATCCGGGCCAGCAAATCTGTAGGATTTGAAAAGCATCACGGCAATAACAAACAAAAGGGCAAAAATAAACGCTTTTTTAAGCATGATCCTTTCTTTCTTTTTTGATCTTATTTAATACATAGAAAAAAATGATCGTCGATAATCCGCTGCCAATGGCCGCTTCTGTCATTGCCACATCCGGAGCGGACAGAAGCAGATAGAGTACCGAGGCAAACAGGCTAACTACACCGGCAGCAATAATAGCAACGACAAGTTTTTTGTTCTCAACGGCTATGATCGCCAGTAGTAAAATAGCAAGCGCCAGTATGAGGGCTATTATTGTAATGATCATGTATTGTTGTCTTTTTTGTTGTCAACGGGGATATATTCTTCATCTTCACGGTATTTGTCTACCAGTGTGGCTTTTGTGAGAGGAACGCGGATGTGATGAGAAGCCCTTGCCAGCACATGAGATGAAACGGGATTGGTGATAATTACTGATATAATAAGTATCAGCAACTTGCCCCACCATCCGGGCATGATAAGCAAAATACCGGTGAACGACAGAATGGTTCCCAGTGTTGAGGCCTTTGTGCCAGCCTGTATCCGGTTATAACAGTCGGGCATCCGCAGCAGCCCAATAGAGCCAAGTAGCAGGAAAATGCTTCCTGCCAGTGTGATAAAAGCTCCTATAACAGCAAGTATATCCATATCTTATAATCCTTTTTCCAGATAACGTGCAACAACCAGCACCCCTAAAAAGCTAAGGATACCGTATACCATAGCTATGTCAAGATAGATAATCCTGCCGGAAAAATAAGCAATCCCTGCAATGATGGCGAGCGATGAAATGGTCATCGTATCGAATGAGATTACACGATCGGTGTAGCAAGGCCCCTTTATAAATCTGATCAGCGACAGTATAATGGACAAGAGCATAATTCCAAGTGCTATGGTAAGTATTGTTTCAACCATAAATTTTTTCCAGGTATTTTTCGAATTTGCGAACAATTTTTTCTGTAGCTTCCCGGGTATCCCTGGTTTGCACATCGATCCAGTGAATGTACAACGTATCTTCCACGATATCTATGGTAAGGGTTCCCGGAGTCAGAGTAATGGAATTGGCAAGGATCATACGTCCCATTTTTGACCTGAGCCGGGTTTTTACTTCTACAATACCCGGGTTGATAGGTAGGGAAGGAGTTATCACCCTGCGTGCCACATCAAGGTTCGATTTAATCAGTTCATAAAGAAATACAATAATATATATGAATGTGTAAAGCAATGCGGCGGGAGTTAGCTTAATTTCGGAAAATACATCGCATCTGGCACAGAATATAAGGGAAACTCCCAATGAAAGCAATGCACCTATACCCAAAATCATGGGATCCAGTGTATTATTCAATAATATCCAGAAAATGAATGCGATTATAAAAGAAACGAAGATGTTTTTTAGCTTCATGCTTAACAATTTACACCTCTATATATCTAAAAAAATTCATATAACAAAATTATGATTAAGATGCATATCAACGACATTCTGGTATATTTTCTACACCATAAAACCAGTTGTTCAACTTACAATATATAGTAGATATAGATTTATAATTTTATTGATATATGTTAAAAAAATAAATATATCTTTGCCCCGATTTTTGACACGAACCCTTGTTATATGGCTGAAGCACAAACATTATGTCCCGATTGCCAATACAAATCAGCTTGTTTTGAACAGTTGAATGTTGAGGAGTTACGTTTTGCCGATAAGAGCAAGGTTCAGATTCGCTATAAAAAGGGAGAGACAATCATCAAACAGGGATCTTTCGTGACTCATGTCCTATATGTCAAACAAGGTCTGGTAAAAATTTACAAGGAGCATAGCAGGGAAGCCAATCTCATCTATGATATCTTGCCATCCGGAAGCCTGGTTGGGCTATCCAATCTTTATTACAGTGAGACATTTCAGTTTTCCGCAGCAGCCTTAACTGAAAGTGCCATCTGTTCAATTGACCGGGAAGTTTTAGAAAAACTGGTTACGGATAATGGTGCTTTTGCACGGTCTGTTATGGAATCCATAAACACTGAGTTACAACACTTGCGAAACAAGATGGTGAGCCTGACCCATAAACAGACGAAAGGTAAACTGGCTGATTCTTTATTATATCTGGCAAAGGAGGTGTTTTCATCCAATACCTTTTCCGGCAAACTCTCCCGTAATGATCTGGCAGAGTTTTCGGGGATGTCTATGATGAGTGTTGTCCGAACCCTTCAGGAGTTCATTAAACGGGGATACCTGGAGGAGCGTGAAGGAAAGATAAATATCCTGGATATGGAAGCTCTGGAACAAATTAGCCAGGAAACATTCTGATTCTGATGTTTAGAGAAATTGTTATCATTTAAATGAATAAAAATTGACAAACATTTGTTTTTGTTATTTGTTGAACAGATAAAGTATACCATTTGGGAGTTATAAAAATATGTATATATTTGTTCAAAAATTCACAATAGGCTAAAAATGTCGAAGGTGCACAAGATCAAGCGAGGATTAAATATACCCCTTATAGGGAAAGCAGAAAAAGTTATTAGAAATGCAGAACCTGCGCGGTATTATGGCGTGAAACCGATTGATTTCCAAGGGATGCGCACGAAGTTGCTTGCCTGGCCCGGAGATCGCGTGAAGGCAGGAACTTCCCTGTTTTACAATAAATTACAGCCCCATGTGAAGATGCCTTCGCCGGTAAGTGGAAAAGTGGCAGAAGTAAACCGGGGAGAGCGGCGTAAGATTTTGGAGGTCGTAATTGAACCGGATTCTCAAATGGAATATGAGGACTTCGGTAAGGGAGAACCCCGGGATATGTCAAGGGATGGTGTTGTGGATAAGCTGACAAAATCCGGTTTATGGACTTTTATACGGCAGAGACCCTATTCTATATCAGCCAACCCCGAAGATGATCCAAAAGCCATTTTTGTATCGGGTTTTGACACGGCCCCTCTCGCACCTGATAATGATTTTATCTTAAAAGGGGAAAATGAAGACTTTCAGAGAGGCATCGACGCCTTGTCAAAATTGACTTCCGGTAAGATCCATCTTAATCTTAATTCCGACTATCCGCCTTCGGATGTTTTTACAAAGGCAAAAGGATTGCAAATCAACTGGTTTACAGGTCCTCACCCCGCCGGTAATGTAGGTGTGCAGATCAACAGGATTGACCCCATCAACCAGGGAGATTTGGTATGGTATGTATATCCCCAGGATATCATTACCATTGGCAGACTTTTCGGCAAGGGAATTTATGATGCTTCAAAAGTAATTGGCCTCACGGGGTCGGAAGTAAAAAAACCGATATATTACCGATTACTGAGAGGTGCAAGCATTGAAAACCTGGTAAAAGATCATGTTGAACCCGGTAATTTACGATGTATCAGCGGAAATGTGCTTACCGGCAAGAAGATCAACAGCGAGGGTTATCTGGGTTTTTTTGATAATCAGGTTACCGTCATCCCGGAAGGAAATTATCACGAATTTCTTGGTTGGGCGAAGCCCGGGTTTAATAAATACAGTACTTCCCGGACTTTTTTCTCCTGGTTGCAGCCCAAAAGAAGGTACCGTTTGGATACCAACATCCATGGCGGTGAACGGGCTTATGTCATTTCAGGCGAATATGAAAAGGTTTTCCCCATGGATATTTATCCCGTTCAACTGATCAAGGCCATTATGATTGAAGACATTGAACTGATGGAGAAACTTGGTATTTATGAAGTGGATGAAGAGGATTTTGCCCTTTGTGAATTTGTATGCACTTCTAAAACACCGGTTCAGCCGATTATCAGAAAGGGTCTTGATATGATGCGGGAAGAAATGACCTGAATGATGTAGAATATAAAACTTTTATCATATACATGAAAGCCTTAAGAAGATTTCTTGATAATATAAAGCCTCATTTTGAAAAGGGAGGTAAGTTTGAAAAGCTACAATCCACTTTTGAGGCCTTTGAAACATTTCTTTTTGTCCCTGATCAGGTTACTACGCAGGGTTCTCACATCCGGGACAATATTGATATGAAGCGGACGATGGCCCTTGTGGTTATATCTTTGATTCCTGCCTTGTTATTTGGGATGTGGAATGTGGGTTATCAGCATTATCTGGCAACAGGTCAGGAAGGAAGCACGATAGAGCTTTTTCTGGAAGGATTGAAGCTGGTATTACCAATCGTAATAGTTTCCTATGTTACAGGCCTGGCTATCGAATTTGCCTTTGCACAGATCAGGGGCCATGAGGTGAATGAAGGTTTCCTGGTAACGGGTATGCTGATCCCGTTGGTTTTGCCGGTAGATGTGCCCCTCTGGATGGTTGCTGTCGCTACAGCTTTTGCAGTGATTATAGGCAAAGAAGTTTTCGGAGGTACCGGAATGAATATCCTTAACCCTGCTTTAACCGCCAGAGCTTTTCTATTCTTTGCCTATCCTGCATATATGTCGGGCAATCAGGTGTGGACCCACGGTTTAATGGAAGGTGAGGGAATTGTCGACGGATTCTCCGGGGCAACTCCCCTTTCTATGGCGGCAGAGGGAAATGTAGATAATATACCGGCGGTAAGCGATATGTTTTTTGGATTTATCCCCGGTTCTATCGGTGCAACTTCAGTTGTGGCCGTATTGATAGGAGCGTTTATTCTATTGTTTACAGGAGTGGGGAGCTGGCGGATTATGCTTTCCACCTTTGCAGGAGGACTGGTCATGGGATTTCTGCTGAATGCATTTGCCGTGAATCCCTTTATGGAGATACCCGCCTGGCAGCATCTGGCAATGGGTGGTTTTGCATTCGGAGCCGTGTTTATGGCTACGGATCCGGTTACAGCCGCAAGAACCAGAAAAGGAAAATACATCTACGGATTTCTTATTGGTTTACTGGCCATCCTGATTCGTGTAGTCAATCCGGCGTATCCTGAAGGGATCATGCTGGCCATTCTGTTAATGAATGTCTTTGCCCCTTTAATTGATCATTATGTGGTAGAATCGAATATTAACAAACGTCTGAAAAGGGCTGAAGCACAAGCAGCTTAAAAAAATATACCAGATATGAAGCAGTTTAGCAATACCTATATCTTTATATTTTCACTCCTTATGGTGGTAACGGTAGCTACCATATTGTCCGTAGTAGCCATGCAGTTACAACCCATGCAGAAGAAAAATATTGAGACCAACAAAAAGCAGAATATACTTCTATCGCTGAATATTGAAAGCAATAAGGACAATGCACTTGATCAATACGATAAGTATATCACTGACAGTTATGTCATCAATTCGGAAGGCGAGCGATTAGAAGGAGTAGATGCTTTTTCCGTTGATCTGAGCAAGGAAATTGTAAAACCTTTTGAAGAGCGCAGGCTCCCGATATATGTTGGGACGGTAGGTGACAGCACCCAATATATCATTCCTATTCGGGGAAAAGGATTGTGGGGACCGATATGGGGATATATTGCACTTAAAAGCGACTACAACACCATTTACGGAACGAATTTTAGTCATGACAGTGAAACCCCCGGTTTGGGCGCGGAAATTGCGACCAGGCAATTCCAGAAGCAGTTTATAGGGAAGAAAATTTTTAATGAGGAGGATGAATTTGTGTCCGTTGATGTGGTTAAAGGAGGTGCACCTTCCGGCGCACCCCATGCTGTAGATGGGGTCTCCGGTGGAACCATCACCAGCAAGGGTGTGGACAGTATGCTTGAGGATGTTATCGGAGCTTATGTGCCTTATTTAAAAGAAATGCGTAATAAAAAGAGTTAACCTATGAGTCAGGATAAAGAACCTTTGTTTTCGGCAAAAAATATGAGATTACTGAAGGAGCCTCTGGACGATTCCAATCCGATCACCGTTCAGGTGCTTGGAATCTGTTCGGCTCTGGCCATTACGGTAAAACTTGAGCCATCACTGGTTATGGCGCTTTCGGTTATTTTTGTAATGGCCGTTTCCAATGTGGTGGTTTCTCTGTTACGCGCAAAGATACCACCACGAATTCGAATAATTGTGCAATTAACTGTTATTGCTTCCCTGGTAATCCTTGTTGATGAGTTTTTGGCAGCGTTTGCCTATGAGGTCAGCCAGCAGCTATCGGTTTTTGTGGGATTGATTATTACCAATTGTATCATCATGGGCCGCCTGGAGGCTTTTGCCCTTGGTAATAAACCCTGGCCCGCATTTCTTGATGGAGTTGGTAATGCTGCAGGATATGGTGTTATCCTGGTGATCGTAGGATTCGTCAGAGAACTGTTTGGATCCGGTACCATATGGGGTTATCAGGTGATACCTGAAACTTTTTACAGCGTTGGATATGAGAATAACGGGCTTTTTATATTACCCCCAATGGCACTTATAACCGTAGGAATTATTATATGGGTCCAACGCTACAGGAACAGAAAATTGATTGAAGAAAGACAAATCTAAATTGAGCTATGGAAAATTTAGTCAATATATTCGTTAAGTCCATCTTTGTTGATAACATGATATTTGCCTATTTTCTGGGCATGTGCTCTTATCTTGCCGTTTCAAAAACTGTAAAAACATCAACAGGTCTGGGATTGGCCGTAATTTTTGTTCTGGGCATTACCGTGCCCTTCAATTATATGATACATAATTATCTGCTTAAAGAGGGTGCGTTGACCTGGCTAAGTCCGGCTTTTTCAGATGTTGACCTCAGTTTTCTCAGTTTTATTTTGTTCATAGCAGTAATCGCTTCAATGGTACAATTGGTTGAAATGGTGATTGAGAAATTTTCACCTACACTATACAGCAACCTGGGAATTTTTCTGCCATTGATCGCAGTCAATTGCTCCATCTTGGGTGGATCTTTGTTCATGCAGGAAAGAGCATACAATACCCTGGCAGAGGCAACCGCCTTCGGATTGGGTTCCGGTGTAGGATGGTTCCTTGCTATCATTGGAATTGCGGCCATTCGTGAAAAAATTCGTTATTCCAATGTACCCGCTCCTCTGAGAGGGCTTGGAATTACATTCATTATTACAGGACTGATGGGAATTGCGTTCATGGGATTCATGGGTATAGAACTATAAATTCTGTAAAACAAAAAAGGAAATGATCTTACTGGCAACCAATACAACAATCATTTTATTAAGCATAGCTGTTTTTTTATTTATTATTCTGGCCCTGGTGCTTATTTTGCTTTATGCGAAGAAGAAGCTGATACCACAGGGTAAGGTTAAGCTCAAGGTCAATGTTAAAGAATATACCGTGGACCCGGGTCAGACCATATTATCTGCCCTTTCAAATCAGGGGATATATTTGCCTTCTGCCTGTGGTGGACAGGGAACGTGTGGCCTGTGTACATGCCAGATACTCGAAGGAGGTGGCAGTATACTCCCGACAGAAAAAGGTTTTTTTACCAGAAAGGAAGAAATGGAGAACTGGCGGCTGGGATGTCAGGTGAAGATAAGAGATGATATGACCATCAAAGTACCGCCGGAGGTCATGGAGATCAAGAAATATGAGTGTGAGGTTGTTTCCAATAAGAATGTGGCTACATTTATAAAAGAGTTTGTGGTTAAATTACCAGAGGGAGAAACCATGAATTTCGAGCCCGGCGGATATATTCAGCTCGATGTCCCCAAAATCGAAGTCGATTTTTCAAAAGATGTTGAGGTAGAAGATGAATTCAAAGATGAATGGGATCGTTTTGGCCTTTGGGATTTAACAATGAAAAACAATGAGGAAATCTTCAGGGCTTATTCAATGGCCAATCATCCTGCAGAGGGGCAGATCATCAAACTGAATGTGCGGATCGCTACCCCACC
>JAGXLC010000152.1 GCA_018334875.1 Bacteroidales bacterium
ATCTTAACCCCACAAATATAAAACTGGAATCTTAAAAATCTTTAGTTATGAATATAAGAAAGCATATTGGAACGGTTGTAATAGCAATACTGGCTGCATTGCTTACAGTAATGATCTATTCGAGCCTTAATAACAACAATGATACACAGCGTCGTTTTGCTGCAGCGGAACGATTGAGCCAAAATGATACCAACGGTATCCATTTTGCCAATCTGCCGGCCGATTTTAAGGCAGAAAAATTCAATTTTACTCTGGCAGCGGAGAACACGGTTCCTGCGGTGGTCCATGTTACAACGCAATTTACCCGTGAACAGCCGGTTAATCCTCTATACCGGTTTTTCTTCGATGAACGGGCTCCGCAACAGCGACAACGGGAAGTGGAAGGCTTTGGTTCAGGAGTCATCATATCTTCTGATGGTTATATTGTAACGAACCAC
Source organism: Bacteroidales bacterium (assembly GCA_018334875.1). Classification (NCBI taxonomy): domain Bacteria; kingdom Pseudomonadati; phylum Bacteroidota; class Bacteroidia; order Bacteroidales; species Bacteroidales bacterium. Next base: position 438 of record JAGXLC010000152.1, read on the forward strand.
CATGTGGTGAAACAGTCGGATGAGCTGTCTGTTACACTCCCCAATGAAGAAGACTATGAAGCCGAGATTGTCGGAATGGATCCTGCTACCGACCTGGCTTTATTGAAAATCGATGCCACCGATCTGCCCCATCTCAAGTTTGGAAGTTCTCAGGACATGAAACTGGGCGAATGGGTATTGGCTGTTGGCAACCCCTTTAATATCGGCACAACAGTAACCGCCGGTATCGTTAGTGCCAAAGGGCGCAGAACAGGAGTTTTAAGCCAACGCTCGGAGGAGAATCAATTGTCCATCGAATCGTACATCCAGACCGATGCCGCTGTCAATAAGGGTAACAGCGGTGGCGCACTGGTCAATATCGAAGGTGAGCTGATCGGTATCAACGCGGCCATTGCATCACCTACAGGAACTTATGCCGGTTATTCGTTTGCCATTCCTTCTGAAATTGCCAGGAAGGTGGTTCAGGATATTATGAAATACGGTGAAGTTCAACGAGCTGTATTGGGCGTTCAAATCCAGGAGGTCAATGGGGAGATTGCCCAAAAATATGATCTGGATACCCGCCAGGGCGCTTACATTGTTGGCGTTCAACGCGATGGTGCTGCTGACAGGGCAGATATCAAACCCGGTGATGTGGTGATCCGCGTCGATGGCAAAGAAATTCGGGATGTGGCTGATTTGCAGTCCACGATCAATAACTACAGCCCGGGAGATGAAGTGACCGTTACCGTAATAAGAGACGGAGAGAGGCAACAGTTTGATGTTACGTTGCGTAACAGACAAGGCAGCACGGAAATCGTAACTGGCCAGGAAGCCCTCGAAGAGTTGGGTGCTGAATTCAAGGACATAGATGCGCAGGAGAAACAAAGATCGGGCATCTCTCACGGAGTGCAGGTGGTTAGTATTGAGGATGGCAAACTCAGTGAAGCTGGAATAAGAGAAGGATTTATCGTCATGTCCGTGAATGGCAAGCCCGTTAAGAGCGTCAGTGACCTCCGGCAGATATACAATCAGGCTCGCGAAGGCACAAGGCTGGAATTTGAGGGCTTATATCCCGGCGGCGATTACGTATACGTTTACCAGGTCGAAAAGTAGGGACCTGAGGAAATATAAGATTTTTAGGGGTAAATACAATACAGACCGGATCGTTGGAGTTTTACCAATGGTTCGGTCTTTTTACAGGCTTTATGGTTTGAAGAAGATTTCTCTGGCAATGTTCATGGATATTCTTCTGAAATTTTATATTTGTTTAAAACAAGTATCTTGTTGTAAACCCTAAAATTTATGGCCAATGAGACAATTAAAGATCACCAAATCCATAACGAACAGAGAAAGCGCTTCCGTAGATAAATATTTGCAGGAGATTGGCCGGGAAGAGCTTCTGACGGTAGATGAAGAAGTGCAATTGGCTCAGAGGATCCGGAAGGGCGATCAGGCTGCATTGGAAAAGCTTACGCGTGCCAATCTGCGTTTTGTGGTTTCTGTGGCCAAGCAGTATCAGCACCAGGGGCTCAGTCTTCCCGATCTGATCAATGAAGGCAACCTGGGGCTGATCAAGGCAGCCAAAAAATTTGATGAGACCAAGGGTTTTAAGTTCATCTCCTATGCGGTTTGGTGGATCCGTCAGTCAATTCTTCAGGCACTTGCCGAACAATCGAGAATTGTACGTTTGCCGTTGAACCAGGTCGGCACGCTGAATAAGATCAACAAAGAGTACGCAAGGTTTGAACAGAATAATGAAAGGGCACCTTCAGAGGAAGAATTGGGCGATAGCCTGGATATGCCCGGTGAAAAGGTGGCCGAAACGATGAAGGTCAGCGGCAAGCAGATGTCTATGGAAGCACCTTTTGGTGATGACGAGGACAATTGTCTTCTTGATGTCATGCCCAATGAAAATGCACCCAATTCCGACAATCCGCTGATCAGGGAGTCACTCAACAATGAGGTGGAAAGAACCCTTTCTACGTTAACGGCAAGAGAAAAGGCCATCGTTAAACACTTTTTCGGTATTGGCGTTTCCGATATGACCCTGGAGGAGATCGGCGATAAATTTGGTTTGACCCGTGAGCGGGTACGCCAGATCAAGGAGAAAGCCATCAGAAAGCTTAGGCATCGCTCAAGATGTAAATTGCTGAAGGCCTATTTAGGTTAGCGGTTCAGCATAATGGTTTGGTTAATTGGAAAAATCCCGGTAGAAATGCCGGGATTTTTTTACGGTAAGTAACCCCGGGCAGCGCCCGGGGAGCAGGCACCAGAACTTAAAGCGCTCCAACTGTCGTCCCATCAAAAGGCACTATACCCGCATGGAGCGCAACCAATAACCGGTATAAAAAACCACATAAGAAATTCTGTAGCTATATACTACTGCCTAACCTAATTCTATTGAAAACACTACTACCTTTTGATTTGGCTTACCATGGGCCTGCTCTTTCACTGCCATCTCCAACCCGTCCGACCGGGGCAGAACAAGGACATGTTTTCAGATGCTTCATATTTTGTTGCTTTTATTTGTTTTAGCCTTTATACCCGGGAACCGGTCAGACGGGGTGCCTTTGCAAAAGCCCGCAGCAATAGCCTAAAGTCAGTTGATAAAAGAGGAAACGGCAATTGCCGAAGTGTCATCAGGAACGTCACAAACCTCCTTTTTCGCTATAAATCATTGTCCTGATAAAAGTCATTGCAATATCTTCGTTGTTTAATGATCTTCATTCCTTTGAAATTTAAAGGAATTTTTAATGTATCCCATTACAGAACATCCCATTCTGGATATAGACCAAAGAGAAACCACTGATTTTTCTTTCGAGGGGCATTCCGTAAGCTGTGAAAGAGGGCTGACCATTGCAGCGGCTCTGCATCAAGCCGGATTCCCAGTGCACTCACACAGTCTGGAGGGAAGAAGCCGTAGTCTGGAGTGCGGTATAGGAAAATGTGGCGCATGCGAGATGATCGTCGACGGTGAGGTTCGGAGGGCTTGCATTACCCGGGTGGATCATGTAGAAGAGGTTCATGAGATTCCTGCTGATTATGAGCCCCGCCGGACAAAGGTGCCTGCCGACCAGCCTCAGAATGTGTATAAAACGGATGTAGCTATTGTAGGAGCCGGACCGGCAGGACTGGCAGCACGGGAAGTGCTCAATGAGCATCGAATAGATAACCTGGTTATCGATAACAACGAACAGGTGGGCGGTCAGTTTCTCATGCAAACCCATCAGTTCTTTTTCTTTGAGAGAGAAAGGAAATATGGTGGGATGAGGGGATTTGAACTGGCCCGAGAGCTTGCCGGCGACGATCATACCGGTATTTTTCTTAATTCAACGGTGTGGGATATTCTAGAGGGCAAACGGCTTGCCGTTAAAAATATCAGAACCGGCGAAATCTGTTTTGTAGAGGCCGGTCACCTGATTATTGCCACAGGTGCGGTTCCTTTTATGCCGCCTTTTGAAAATGATGATATTCCGGGAGTGTACACCGCTGCTGTGGTTCAAAAGATGATGAACATCGAACGGACCCTTCTGGGAAAGAATGTTCTGACTGTAGGAGCCGGAAATATTGGTTACCTTACATCTTACCAGTTGATACAGGCTGGCGCCAATGTAAAGGCCATTCTGGAGGCCCTCCCCGCAGAAGGTGGCTTTCCGGTACAGGCCAGCCGGGTGCGCCGTCTGGGTATACCCATTATCACTTCTTATCAGTTGCTGAAGGCCATTCCCAATGAGAACCATGATGGCATCGCCGGAGCCGTGGTGGCGGAATCGAAGCATTTTGAACCCGTACCGGGTACTGAAAAGGTAATGGAAGACATCGATGCCATCAATATATGTACGGGTTTGGTTCCGGATGGCGAATTGTTCACCAAGGGGAAGGAAGTTTTTGGCAGGGAGTGCCATGGAGCAGGCGATGCGATGCGGATTGGCGAAGGAACCAGTGCTGTGCTGAGAGGAAAACAGGTAGCCTATGAAATCCTTGAGGATATGGGGGAAAGATACCATTATAAGGATTATCTGAAAATTTCCAAAGAATTTATTGATTCACAACAGGAGCCGGTCAGGGTTCTGGATGAACCTTATAAGCCTTCTGAAAAACGCAGGGAGAAAAAACCCTTCGTGATTATTGATTGCCTTTATGGTTTTGCCTGCAATCCCTGTGCATTTGTATGTCCTTACGGAGCCATCACCAAGTCGTCAACCAGCTCGGCCCCGGTAATGGATTATGAAAAATGCACCGGCTGCATGCAGTGTATATATCAGTGTCCCGGGCTGGCCATTTTCGGCTACCATCTAAAGAAAGAGAGTGTTTTTTTGCCCCTCGAAATTGAGGCAGAAGAAGGAGCAGCGGTGTATCTTGTGAACAACCACGGCCAAAAGCTTGGTGAAGGCCGCGTGGAAAAGATATTGAGAAAGTCGAACAAAACCCATATTGCACGGGTAAAATCGTTCAATCTGCACGGCAATGATCTAATGGAAGTACGTGGTTTTATTACCAAAGCCTCTTATCCCGACCCCATACGTTTTGAACCTTATGAATACGCTCATGAAACGCAGCAGTATATCTGCCACTGTGATGATGTCAGGCTGAAGAATATCCTTGATGTGATCGGCAAACGCAAATTCATCAGTGTGGATGAGGTGAAACATACCACCCGTCTGGGCATGGGTGCATGTAGAGGGAAGCGGTGTATAAAAAGACTGAAGCAGGTATTGCCCAAATACGGGAAATCTCTGGTAGGAGAGGCTACGCCGCGGGGACCCATGTCTAACCAGGTCTCAATGGGTGAGCTCTATCCCAGGCAAGTTCATGAGCACGTACAACCCTTATCGAATGGCCGAAAAGTGAAGAAGGTAAGGGTTCAGTCCCTGGTTGCCGGCGGAGGGATTGCGGGTAGTGCCCTTTTTCGTTACCTGGCAGAGGCAGGACGGGAGCCGGTGCTGGTTAACTACGGAAGGGGAGCCTCCTGGCGAAATATTGCCGGTGGGAGGCCCAATTTTACACTGCCTGAACTTTCTGAGATTGCGGAAAACAACAACCGGATCTTCCGGGAGCTTCAGGAAATTGCCAACATCGATTACCACCCCATACGGTATGTTACTTTTGCCCATAATGATGAAATCTACAGGATACTGGAAAAATCTATGGAGTGGTCCGATGCTTATATGATCGAAGCTAAGGACTTTCAGAAGGAGCTTTCTCCCCATTTCAATACCCACCTGAAAACCTATAAAGGGGCTTTGGTGGCCAGAAATTGCTGGCAGTCGACACCGGGCCGGGTGCTCGATCTCATCCGGCACCTGGGCGAAGAACACGGTGGCAGCGTAGAAGAGGATTGCCGGGTTATTGAAGTGAAAAAGGACGGGAATACTTATAAGGTGTTGGTTCGAAACCATAACAGGGAGTATGTGGAGTATCAGACCGAAATATTTGTCAATGCTTTGGGAAACGAAGGCCCTTATTTTGCCGGGAAGATGGGTGTTCAGACCGGTCTTTATTCCGTGAAGCACCAAGCTTTTATCACCAGGCGATTGCCTTATATGGGTGTTAATGGCGGCCATCTGCCGATGATGATTGACAGAAGAAATTACAAAGGCTTTAGTGCCGTATATGGTCAGCAGCTTGCAGAAACCGGCCAGGTGATCGGCTGTGCCTCCCCTGCTATAGAGCCTGAGCAGACGGATAAAAATCTAAAGGTAAATTCCCTCGATTTTTTGAATATTGCCACCGAAATCTTCACCGACTGGATACCCAGGTTGTCCTCTGTTGGATTTCAGGCCGTGTGGGCCGGATATTACGTTGAGCCTCGAATGGTTATCGACCCTGAGCTGGGTCTTTTCCTGGGTCTCCGGGGTCAGGGATACATGCTCGCACAATATCTTGCCAAACTCTATGTGGATAAGCTCACGGGCAGACCTACCCCCGGTTATTTCGACAGGCTGAAACGCTCCGGTGACGGAATGCCGGAGAAAACATTTAAGTAATAGTTGGTCTTGCTTTCTGCGGAAGCCACTATTAATTGGCAAATCAGGAATGTCAGTTAGCAGGGAAATACAATTGTCATTTGTTGTCATTAGAAAGTGGTCATTTATTGTCATTGATCTGTCCGAGAGCTTCGTGCATGCATGCGAGGCGATTTCTCGGGGTTGGAAAATGTCATGCATGCATGCGGGACGTTTTCTCGACATTGGAAACCATTATGCAAGCATGCGAGACCTTTTCTCGGCATTGGAAAACGCCATGCAAGCATGCGAGACGTTTTCTGAGATCCCGAAAATACCATGCAAACGTGCGGGAGGGTTTCGGACTTGTATGAAAACACCAGGCAAGCTTGGCCGACACTCCAAATCCGTTCCGGGATATTATGCATGCATGCGAAAGGGTTTCAAATCCGTTTGAAAGCACCATGTAGGTATGCGAAACACTTGACAATTGAAACATGCAGAAGCATGTAAATATAGTTTTTTGATCTATTGCCGACCTCCCGTCTGACCGGTAATGAATACAAAGGAAATATTGACATCCGTCAATTACCCGGAAAGCATTCAATGCCTTTTATTCATACATACCGGTCGGACGGGTGTATGAGGGCAAAAGCAGGGTAGCCATGTAAAAACGTATTCCGGGAATATTATGCTCATTTAATATTTCTTATCTTTACACCAATCAGTTTATTACTTAAATAATGAATGCTATGAAAGCAGCTATCATCTACAACAGCCGGACAGGAACCACAAAAAAGTATGCCGAAGCAATAGCCGGGTTTTTATCTCAAAAGGGATTGGAAACCAACACAGCCTCAATCAGTGACTATGATCCTGAAAAGGTGAAGGCTGCAGATATTGTGCTACTGGGCGCATGGACAAGTGGATTGTTTTTCTTTGCTCAGCACCCGGATAAGGAGTTTAAAAAGTATTCCGGGAATCTCCCGGAAGTTAAAGATAAAAAGGTAGGTTTATTTACAACTTACAAGACCTTAACCGGATCCATGTTTAGAAAAATGGATAAACTCATAAATGATAAATTACCGGAAGGTTATGTGCTTCTTAAATCAAGAAGCAGCAAACTAACTTCTGAAAATAAAAAGCAGTTGGAAAAGCTCATTCAGAATACCTGACTTCAATATGGAAAGCCATCGATCTTCACTTGTCACCAATTTCATGGGCATTAAGGAATTATTTGACTTGTGGTTGTATTTTTTGTAACTTGCAGGATAAATAACCGGATGTAAAATTCAAAATCTATAACGGCCTGTTCTTACAATTACAGCGCCCGATAGTCAATTTTCATCCGGTAAAAACCAATGTTTCATTAAAACTTCTTGCTTATGAAACCAAATCAAATGGGTGTTAAAATCATCCGAATCGTTCTGGGAGTGATTTTGTTGGTATTCGGGCTGAACCATTTCTTTCAGTTTCTTCCCATGCCGGAACCTCCCGAAGCTGCTATGAAATTCTTAGGGGCTCTGATGGAATCGGGCTTCGTGTGGCCGTTGCTTGGAGTGATTCAGCTAGTTAGTGGTATTTTACTTATCATCGGCCGTTATGTGCTTTTGGCTTTGGTTCTTTTTGCCCCTGTGGCAGTGGGCATTTTGTTGTATCATTTGGCCCTGGACCCTGCCGGAGGTATGGTAGGATACATTGTATTCATTCTGGAAGTGCTGTTGGTTTACGCTTATTTTGATGGCTACAAGCCGATGCTGAAGGTGAATGTGGAATGAATGATTGGTGATATCCTGAACAATGAAAGATGGTGATCATTTTTGTCACCATCTTTTTTAATATAATATCCAAACAAATTTTGGAATAACATTCTTTGATCTTCTTTGTTTTGAGGATGATTCGGGCTACGGAGGTATGTATATATCGGGTTTTCATCTGGTTCTTCCCCGAAAAAATAAATTGTAAAATTTTACTAACTTTGCCTTTATTCACATCAAAAAATAAGAGGTAGAAATGGACCTAACCATTAGAGACCGTTTCATTGAGTTATGGAGGAAGTATTTTAAAAATGCCGAACTTCCGCTGGCTTTTTATTACAGCAAAAACATTAACCATATTGAGGTTTCAAGCGATGAATCTTCTCAAAAAAGCGTGGATCACCGCTGTTTGATATGTAACCTCAATAAAGTCAGGAAGGGGGCTTCCCGTGCATTTGGACAACAACACATCAATTGTGGAGGCGGCCGCTGGTTTGCTGGATTTACCGAGGAAATACGCTCCGATTTTGACTTTTATCTTTCCTGTGGAAGTGAAGGAACAGAGGGAGAGCGATATAAACGGGATCCCGAAACCGTTAAACTGATGCTGGAAAGTTTTCCTCATTTCAGTAAGGGGGATCATTGGCTGATTTTTAAGCGCTGGGATAAGCTTTCAGAGGAGGATGAACCTGAGGTGGTGGTTTTTTTTGCCGAACCTCATGTATTGTCGGGATTATTTATGCTGGCCAACTATGATTTTGTTGGTAATGCAGGGGTTATCTCACCATTCGGTTCAGGGTGCAGTACCATTACCCTTTATCCGTATATGGAGAAGGATAAAGAGAATCCCAGAAGCGTATTAGGCATGTTTGATCCCTCAGCCCGTGCCTGTGTAGGTGATAATGAACTGACTTTTTCTACACCTTACAACCGCCTGATCACTCTGATGGATTATATGGAAGAGAGTTTCCTGATTACCAATATATGGGAACATCTGGAGAAAAGGATAAAATAAAAACGCGAACCGATATGAAAAAATACTTGATTCCAGTTCTTTTGAGTCTGTTGTTATCTTCAATCGCTATGGGACAAACCGTGAAACTGATCACTTATAACATCAGGTATGACAATCCCAACGCTACGGAAAATGCATGGGATAAACGGAAAGATATTATTACCAGTCAAATCACTTTTTATGAGCCTGGTGTTTTCGGCATTCAGGAAGGACTGGATCATCAGGTAAAGTACCTCAACAGCCAGCTTGAATCATATAGTTACGTGGGTGTAGGCAGAGATGATGGGGAGACAGAAGGTGAATATTCCGCAGTTTATTACAACCATAACATTTTTACCGAACTGGATCACGGCACTTTCTGGCTTTCTGAGACGCCTGAGCAGCCTTCTGTAGGCT
>JAGXLC010000153.1 GCA_018334875.1 Bacteroidales bacterium
CCTGCCGGCCAGTTCGCTGGTGATAGGCAACCTACCACTTAATGATCCCAACGTGGAGTTCTGTCTGAAATCGCTGATCGGTACTTTGCCCATCATGCTGGGAGATCCCAGGAAAGTTCCCCGGGAAAAAAGAGAGATGCTGCATGCCTGGGCAGACTGGATGCGGGATATGCAGGAAAAGTACAATTACATGGCCTACAGGAAGGATTTAAAAGGTTTTGGGGAGCCCAGGGAAGGTCATTGGGACGGTTGGCAAAGACTCAATTTCCAGACCAAAGAGGGAGGTATTTTTGGCGTGTTCCGGCAAGGGGCACCGGAAGACACACGTACCGTTTTCTTGAAGGATCTGAAGCCATACGAAATTTATACGGTCAGACAGGCCCCATCCGGCAAAGTTGTTCTCAGGGCTACCGGAGAAGAACTCATGCATACTGATGGATTTCCTGTCCAAATGGAAAAGAAATATGAAGGGCAGATTTATGAGTTAAGGATGGAGTAGAATGATAAAAACTTATTGATTTTCAGATCGTGGCCGATTAGTTATTTCCGGCAATAATCACATGACAAAACCATTTTATTCCTCCCCGGACCGGTCTGTTTCCCCAAGCGCCTTTTCCAGTGAGGAATCTCTTTCGTAAAACTGCTCCCATTTCTCCTTAGGATCTGGCGGCGTGGACAGCGATACAACAATCAGTACTACAATAGAGCAAATTGCTGCTGGCAGTATGATATATTCTTCACTCATCAGCGGGTTGCCGGTTACAGAATTAAGTATGGAGTTGACAATTGTGATAAGCAGCGTTACACCCATGCCGGTTGCGATAGAGGCCACTCCGCCCTTCACGGTGACCCGTTTCCAAAGGAACGTGGCGAGCAGTGCAGGCGTCAGTCCTGCGCCAATCATGGTATAGGCAGTAAGTGCCATGGCCAGGATGGTTTCAAATTGGGTCAGCAGCAAATAGGCCAGCAACCCGAGTAGCAGTATAATAATCCGCTGGAATGTTACCAGGTACTTCGTGCTGGCCTTCGGGTTGATAAAGCGCTGGTAAATATCACGGGTCACATTGCTCGAGGGAGTTAACAGGAAGCTGTTGCCTGTGGATACGATAATCGCTATAGAAGCCCCGATAAGCAGAAGCCCTCCGATCAGGGGCAGTCTCACTTCTACACTGTAGCGGGCAGTATGCAAAATGATCCGCTCCGAATTCCCTTCCGACAGAAACAAATCGGAGCTTTCGGGAAGGGTATTGAAATGACTGAAGAGCGCGAAGAATCTTTTTAAAGTTTGAGTAACTATAACAAATTGGTGGTATTAACACTAGTAATAACGAAACCATACGGATAAATACGACCCGGCTTAAGGTGAAAGCATGAGGTATCCCAATAAATTTGACAATATTCAGAAAGTTTTATAATTTAAAGCACCATTAATCCTCTATTTATTGACTTTCAACCGAATTGTTATGATCAAAATACCTGATTTTTCAACTTTTAGGAATGGTGAATTTGTTAAGTTCGCCGGCTTTTATTATAAAAAGCTGGTAGAATCAAATTACCGGTTCAATAAATTGTATCTCGAAAGAAACAAAGAATATGCCTGTGCACCCAGGGAAAAAATGTCCCATTTACGTGCAACATCCAAAGAAGCCTTAAAAAAGTTGATCAATATGATTAATGCCGCGGTTGTTTTTTATGACAAAAAATATCAGCCGTTGATTAACGAATTGAACAGCCTGGTAGAAAGCTATCAGACAAGACAAGAAATCGCACAAAAGTATCAGATACACCCCAACCAGGTTCAAAAATGGAAGCGGGAGTTTCTGAATAACGCAGAGCAAGTTTTTGAAAAAGATAGCACTAAAAAGAAAACTGCTGCCGAAAAAGGGCAACAGGAACTCTACAAAAAAATCGGACAACTTCAGGTTGAGGTTGATTTTTTAAAGAACGCCTTGTCGTAAAGAAAGACTTAACTGAGAGGAGAAAGCTGGCGGATGCAAATCACCATCAGTTAAGCGTGGCAAGGCAATGCCAGCTGCTTTGTATCCATCGCAGTGGATTATATTACAAGCCCAAATCAGAAACCCCATTAAACCTGGAACTAATGGAACTGATTGATAAAAAATACACCCAAAAGCCATTTATGGAAGTACCCCGAATGACTGAATGCCTAAGAAAAGACAAAAATTATAATGTTAATATAAAGCGTATAGAGCGCCTTTATAAGCTGATGTATATTCAAGCCATAGGACCCAAGCCCAATACTTCAAAGCCTTCCAAAGAGCATAAGGTATATCCTTATCTATTGCGAGGTTTAGAGATTACTCGAGCAAACCAGGTTTGGGGAGGGGACATTACGTATATTCCTATGAAAACTGGTTATATGTATGTTATGGCTATCATAGACCTTTACAGTCGATATGCGGTAAACTGGTCTGTTTCCAATTCCATGGATGCCCAGTGGTGCACGAATGACTTGGAAGATGCAATAGAGATGCATGGCACACCGGAGATTCTCAATACTGATCAAGGAAGTCAATTTACAAGTGATATATTTGTTCAGGCTGTCGAGGAGCAAGGGCTCCAACTTTCCATGGATGGTAACGGAAGAGCCATTGATAACATTTTTATAGAAAGGCTTTGGAGATCGATGAAATATGAACATGTTTATCCTAATCCGGCTGATACTGTATAAAGGTTTATTTGAATGGTTTAGCGATTATAATACAGACAGACGACATCAGTCATTAAATTGGGAAGTTAAGTAATGCTACCATATGGCATGTGACCATTTATTAAATCGGCTCATATGTTATTTTGTTTTGTTTTGGGACAACATTACCAATATAATTATGAGCCTTTTATAGGCAAATACATAAAACGATTCTGACCTCGTTCAGAGAACGTGGGTTTTATTGTGGACTAAAAAAATCTGAGCATAAAAACAAAACAATTAACTTGAATTTTCGTATTGCAAATCAAAATACCAGGAAAATTTACCTTTAACGGGGTGCATCACGTTGATAAATACAGAAAGTCCGTATGGCCAGTGATAAGCTTGATTCCGTATTATCATAAATTGCAAAAGAATGAAGGATGAACGAACCTTTTAGGATTATAATAATTTGTGAAGACCTTGTTTTAAATGCCCTGTTGAAAAAGGCATTTAAATTATGGATCGAGTCTGCTTCTGTCGTTTTTTACAATTCTTTTTCAGAGGTTAAATCAATTAGCCCTGACATAACAATCGACCTGATTATTTTAGATGACTTTATAACGGGTTCGGCCAGCCATGAAATATTACATATATTGCGACAGAGAAAGAAAATAAAATGTCCTGTTTATTATTTAAGCAATGCCGAATATGGGGAGGAAAAAAAAGCATTATACCAGGGGGCTAATTATTTTTTTAAAAAGCCTTTTGATCCCGAACAATTAATGAAACATATCACTGAAAAAACCAAAGCCAAACCGCTGGCATGAGCAGAGAAAAATCAGCCAGAAATTGTTTGGAGGGGATTCATAAATCAAGCATAAAGGAAAGGAAAATGATTAAAAAGATATTTGTTATTCTGTTGTATAATAGCCTGCCTTTTAGTGCACTAAGTCAAATAAATGCTGACTCTCTATTCAATTCGGCCATAAACCATGCGCATAGTCAAAACTATGCTGAAGCCATAGACAATGCGGAAAAAGTTCTTGAGGCAGATTCTTCAAGATACGGTGTAATGGTGTTTATCGGCGATGTTTATGCATGGGATGGAAATTACAATAAGGCCCTTGAATACATTGAGCAAGCCCGGCAAATTAATCCTGAGTATAAGGAACTATATGACAGTTGGCTCAATATTCTGCTCTGGAGTGGCCGTTACAGGGCTTTACAGGATAAAATTTCCGTGGCAAGAGAGCATGGCTACCCTGACAGCTATAATTTAGCTTTAAAAAAGATGTTGGCTTATAAAGGCCTTGGCAGATATTCGGAAGCCATTGATTATGCTGAGAATAATTCTTCGCTGCTCGACTCGGCGGCCATCAGGACTATTTACAATGAAATGATGATGCTTGACAGGCAGAATATTTTATCTACTTTCTACTCGATTGATATTTTTGAGGGTAATAACCCTAAACCATACCATCTTGCCTACCTTGACTATGGTTTCAAGATTGACCGGCATACTTTACTAACCCGTATCAATTATGCACATCGTTTTAATACCAGTGATGTGCAGGTGGAATTCGATTACTACCATGTGTTCAATAACGGGCATTATCTGTATGCCAATTATGGAATCGGTATCAAAAACAGACTTTTCCCGGAACACAGGGCCGGACTGGAATATTACTTTCCGGTCAGCAAGGGTCTGGAAGCCAGCTTGGGAGGCCGCTACCTGAATAGCGGCTCAAAGAATGTTTATATTACTACAGGTCATATTGGGAAGTATTTCCCTAATCTATGGATGGCCCTGCGGCCCTTTTATGTTTTTGGCGAAAACGGTAACGCGCTGACTAATGTATTCAATATACGATATTTTCAAATTAATCCAGTTAATTATTGGGGAGTTGAAATTGCTTACGGCAATTCGCCCGATGAAAGATATGCTTTTGATCCCTCTTTTGAATTGCTCAGGCTAAATAGTTATCGTATAAAAATTGAGAAGAATATTCAGATCGGGCAGGTCAATGAGTTGAAATTATCAGCTGGTTATGCCTACGAAAAACATATCCCTGATGCTTTTTCGCAACAGGTTTATAATTGAGTTAATATTTAAGTACAGGCTATAGGATGAGTTTATTACTACGTCAATATTTAAAAAAGACAACTAAGATTTTCCTCAGGGTTATATTGACTTTGTTAATCATAAGTCTGCTCTATTTCTTTTATACCCCCGGGATAACGATATATAACATCAATATTGTCAACCCTTTTTATGCACACGTGAGGGGTCTTGAAATATGGTTGTACTTTGTAGTGTGTTTTATTGTTTTTTCCCTCCTTCTTTTTTTAATACTTTTTCTTCTTAGCATTTATTATGACAATAAGCGAGAAAGAGATGCAAGATTGACTTTAAAGTATGAAAAATATTTTGCCGAAAAGTTGGCGGATTATTTGTTGTCTGAGAAATATAACAACACACATGAAAGAAATGCCTTTGTCAGCACTGTAAAACCCTTCACCGTCAAATGGATTCAAATATACGCTTTGTTCAGTGTGTATACCCGTATTCAGGAAGCACTCACCATCGACCTTAGCCCGAAATTCACTATTCTGTTAAAAGATTTGGGATTATATAACAAACAAAAAGCTTTACTCTATAGCCTCAACAACGTGGAACGCATTATTGCCATGAAGATGTTGTCATATTTGCGTATTAATGACTACAATGAGCGGATTTTGTATTACACGAAAAGCAGAAATTACGCGCTCCGTACCGAAGCTTTTGCCGCCCTTGTCAGGTTAAAGGGGAACACTGACACGGGGCTTTCATTTATTGAGGGAAAACACCGTTTGTCATTGCTTGATATTAATGTTATAGTGAATGCTGTTTTGAAAAATTTTAAAACCGATATTGATTATGAGAATCTTTTAACGTCTAATCATGTGTGTAAAAAAATCGTTGGAGCATTGCTCATTAAAAACCGGAAATTAAAAGAATACAAACATCTGCTATTTCAGGAACAATACTCAAAAATTCGAAACCTTTTACTGAGACAGACGATATGGGATTCGTTTCTTGATCTGGCTGAAGAGAGGGAAGCAGTGGATGCTGTATTGGAAAATTTTGATGCTGAACCCGATGAAGTTAAATTAATCATTCTTGACAAGCTTCAAGAAATTGATAATGAACGCCTTCAAAGTTTTATGGTCAGAATATGTGAATATCAACCACTTTTGGTTAAGATAAAGATTTTAAAAATTTTATTTAATAATGATATAAGTCGATTTCTCTTCTTTAAAGATTCGGATGATATAGAATTGAAGAAGGCCTTTAATGAAGTAACTGACATTAATATAAATTAGACTGATGATGGTTATATTAAATCTGTTTTTTGAAATTTTCAACAATGTTTTTTTGTATTATGCAACTTTTCTTTTTGTATCCTATTTGCTCATTGCAGTTTTGTCAGCTTCTGAATTAAAATCTTATATTAAAAAAAATAAATATTTCAGATACAGAACCATCAGAAGTTACGAAATACTTCCTTCGGTTTCCATTATAGCGCCATCTTACAATGAGGAAAAAGGAATCGTGGAAAATATCCGGAGTTTGCTTTCACTGCAATATCCCAAGGTTGAGGTAATTATAGTGAACGATGGCAGTAAGGATAATAGCCTTGAAAAGGTGATCAATAGTTATGAACTCGTGAAAGTAGATTATGCCCATAACGAAACCATTAAGACAGCAAAAATCCGGGGCATTTACAAATCATTAAATAACGCCTTTTCTAATCTTATTTTTGTTGATAAGGAAAATGGGGGAAAGGCAGATGCCCTGAATGCAGGGATCAATGTTTCAAGATCCGATTTGTTTCTCGCCATTGATGTGGATAGCATTATTGAACCGGACGGCATTATGCGCATGGTAAAACCTTTTATTGAGGACAGTGGCAATAAAAGGGTCATTGCTTCCGGAGGCGTTATTCGTGTAGCCAATTCGTGCGAAGTTAAAGACGGGAGAATTGTTAAAGTGCGCTATCCCAAAAATTTGTGGGCAAAATTTCAGGTTCTCGAATATTTCAGGGCCTTTACCCTGGGGCGGATGGCTTGGAGTAGAATTAACGGGCTTCTGATTATTTCCGGTGCTTTTGGAATGTTCGATAAAAAGCTGGCACAAACAGTGGGTGGATATGATACTTCTACCGTGGGTGAAGACCTTGAGCTGGTTGTGCGCATGAGAAAATACATGCATAGAGTAAAAAAGGAGCAATACAAAATTGCATTCATTCCTGACCCCTTGTGCTGGACTGAGGTGCCATCGACGGTTAAAATATTATCGCGACAGAGAAACAGGTGGGCCAGGGGCTCAATAGAAACGGTGATAAAACACAAAAACATGTATTTGAATCCCAAATATGGGAGGATTGGAATGATTAGCTTCCCTTACTGGGTTCTTTTTGAATGGTTTGCTCCGATATTGGAAACCATTGGGATAGGCTATTTTTTAGTCGCTCTGTCCCTGGGAATGGTTAATTATCAGATTTTCTTTTTACTCTTATTATTCGTGTTTTCATTTTCACTGGCATTCTCCTCGTTCGCGGTATTTTATGAAACCTTCCTCTTCAACAGGTATAAGGGGGCGAGGTTTCTTTTGAAAATAATACTTATTGCTATGGCAGAGATGGTGATTTTTCATCCGATGAATGTGTTTTTTTCCCTTAAAGGCAACTACGACTTCTTTTTCAGAAAAAATAAAAAAGGTTGGGGCGTTATGACGCGAACAGGTTTTGGAGCCAAACAGGCAAATTAAGTTTTTTTAACTTCATTACGTATCAACCCTAAAACTTAATAATTATGACAAGTATCTGGAGTGAGAGTTTTGTGTTAAATATTCCAGTAATTGATCAACAGCATAAGAAATTTTTTGAGCTATTTGAAAAAGTATCTGAAGTGTATGAGAAAAAAGAACCGGAAGAGCTTGATAAAGTGCTCAGAGAACTTGAAGATTATTTGGAATACCATTTTCAGTCAGAAGAGCAGCTTATGAAAGAGTACGGCTATGAGAAGTATGAAAATCATAAAAAACAACACGAGTTCTTTATTAAACGTATAGAAGAGATGCGGCGGGAGTATGACTATATGAACCACATGTTATTTGATAAAATCAGGACTTTTATTAAAAAGTGGTTTGTTAGTCACATTTTGCATAAAGACTTTGATTACAAGGATGCTTTGCTGGGTCGCTCCAACCAAGAGCGTTGATTCATGAAATATTTCATTTCACTTGCTTTTCTGACATTAACTTATATTGCCCCTTTAAACCGGACAGTAAGCTAAGCAAAAATTCTTAACTTGTCGTCCTATAAAAAAAATAAAGAAGTATGACCGTGAGTTCAAGCAAATGGCTGTAGAACTCAGCAAACATCAAAAAGACATTAAAGTCCTCGCCGGCAAATTGGAAATAAGTCAAGATCTGTTATATCGATGGAGGAGAGAATTATCGGGCTCTGGGGGAGCTAGTTTTCCAGGGCAAGGTAATCCTAAAATGACAGAGCAAGAAAAAGAAATTGCCAGACTAAAGAAAGAGTTGAGGGAGACTCAATTGGACAGCGGGATCTATGTTATTGCTTCTAAAAATTTTGGATTTTCACAGATAATGACTATTTTGATGAAACGGGCAGTTGTTTTAGCTGCCATTGCAAATCAATTGTCAACCCGTATTAACCAAATCCAATGATCAGTTAAATAGAGTCTATTTAGAATGTATGAGTCCAGTCTAAAAAGGGCCAAATATGATTTTCAGCTACTTTTTTGCCCCGTCCCTAAAAAGTGAAGTAGCTCAAAATCAGACTCCCGGCAGTCGCCGGGTTGGGGCAAATATGATTTTCAGCGTATGAATGTATAATAACTTTTTTGGACCAGACTCATGTATATAAAGTTATCAATGTAATAGCTTTATTCTATTTTATAAACTGCGGGTTCAATCCAATTGTCCCCTCAGGATGCCTCCATAGATATTCACCTTCGGATGCAATGCCACTGCCCGGATCTGATGGGTTGTCTCCATCTCCTCCGTGATATTGATAGTATATTCACCCGGGCTGTCAATGGTAATGCTGTTGGTGCTTGTTTTCCAGTCGTCATGATACAATTCCTCAACAAAACCCGCGTAGGGGCGATACTCATAGGATAGTTTCAGTTCTTCCTGATCCCCCATCTCGTCAACCGTGATTTCAATAGCGCGCTCCGATTCGTTAATTTCTTCCGTTTTAATCTTTGGAGGTTCCAAAGCAGGAGCCACATTTTCAAATTTAAGCACCACCGGGTTGGGCCATTTTCTGTTGTTATAGATCCGCTGGGCTCTTACACATGAAACGACCAGGCCATCATCTCTTTGCTCGAAGCGGGTTTCGGGAACCACCTCCGGGTTGTACTCCAGAACCCGGTCATTCTGTCCAAGCACGGTAACTTTGGTGTTATCTGTGCTTTGTATGGAGCGCACGGTAAACTGTTTTCTCTCCCCATGCTCCCAGTCTTCTTCGTTGGTGATGATCCCGTATACCGTATTGGCATTCTTTTTCTTTGTAAAAATGATGTTTTTTTCATTGGGCACAATCCAGGGACGGACATCAAACATGGCTTCATGGTTGATGAAGTTCCAGGCACCCATTTCACGCAGGACATTCTCCTGCCCGTCGGGAATTACACCATAAGGATCGGGACCAACATTCAGCAATAAGGATCCGCCCTTGGAACGGATTTCCGAAAGGATTTCAATCATCC
>JAGXLC010000154.1 GCA_018334875.1 Bacteroidales bacterium
CCGATATCAGATAACCTACCCCTTCGGAAGTGAATTCAATCCTTCCTTCCAGAATGCTTGTTTTTAACTTGATCTTATATTTCCCCGTTTTTACTTCATCCAGATAATCCTTACGCTCCAGCTCGGCAAGGGTGTCCATAACCAGCCTTCTTTTATGTTTGTTTCTTATATTCAACTGACTGGAAACCTGTTTGTAATTATATGATTTTGTAGGATGCCTGTTGAAAAATTCAAGCACCTCTTCTGTCAATCTTTTCTTTAGTTTGGCTTTTGACTGTTTTTTACTCTTACTCTTTCCCATTAAAATTTTAATTTGTTTTGGATATTAAAAGTTACTAAGCCTTTTGGCTTGATAACAAATATCTTTGATTTGAATAACTGTTCTTAATTCATTACCCGTTAGAACGAACCTGAGGATAGAGGTATTTTAACCTATATGCTCAAGTGAACTAACGGTATCTGCAATGGATTGTTGCAAAGATATAAACTGGTGGCCGAGCATTTGTTTCACCTTTTCATTAGAGTATCTCACACGCTTATGGGCCGATTCATGAAGCTCCCTGGTTATTCGGGGTTTCTGCATAAAAAGCTTACCCCGGACACGCTCAAGCTTCCAGGCAATATCAGTCATAAAAGGTTTAATCTCCCTCTGCGGAATCTTACTTTGAAATGCTTGTGCTATCTGTTGAAAAAGTTCTTTATACGTATGGTTTCCTTCTGAAACAATAAACCGTTCATTAACCATGTTGTTTTGCATCAGTTTTATCAGTATGCTGCATACATCCCTTACATCTGCGAATCCCGTCATACCAGACGGATAAAAACCAATACCCTTTCGGATGACCTTAAAAAAGCCGCCCGGCCCTTTTAATGGAATACAGGGACCAAGCACAACAGAGGGATTCACCACTACCGCATTCAATCCTTCTTCAACAGCACGCCATACCTCAAGTTCAGCTTTAAACTTACTTTCACCATAATTGGAATCCCGACTGGGAAAATTGCCAAAAAAGTCCTCTGTAATAACCTGACCTTCCCTTGCCGGGTCTAAAGCTGCAACAGAACTAATATAGGCCACCTTGGGCACTTCGTTTTCAAGGGCTGCATTCACCACATTTGCCGTACCCCGGATATTAGCATCCAACATCGTATACTTATCCCCAGGATCAAAAGATACCATAGCTGCGCCATGATAAATCTCATCTGCTTTTTGGGTTACCTCCAGAAGGGTATGATATTCCAGAATATCCCCGTCCACCCAATCAACCTTCCTGAAGAATGTATCATAATCCCGGGTATAGTATTTAAATACATCCTTTACGAGTTGCAGGTTGCTTGATGGCCTCTTCAGGGCCACCACCTCATTGCCCCCGCCAATCAATTGATAAAGCAGATGGGCTCCTATAAAACCCGTTGCTCCGGTTACAAATATCATAATCCAAGCCGTATTATTCCTTTTGGACGGAATGTTAACAGAAAATTTATGTAGCTGTCAAATATGCAATATAATTTAACAAGAAACAACAAATAATTTCTAAATTCGCCAGGGAAATTCTCGACTGACTTTTTTCTTTACTGCAAATTGCATTAAACCATACAACACCTTTTTAGTAAAACCATAAACAAAGATCTATGTTTTCAGGAATCGTTGAAGAAGCAGCTCCAGTCGTTGATCTGGAGAAAGAAGGGGGAAACCTTCACATCACTATGGAATGCTCGTTTGCCGATCAGCTCAGCATTGACCAGAGCGTTTCCCACAATGGAGTATGCCTTACAGTGGTAGATGTAAATGCCGAAAAGAAAAACTTTACAGTAACCGCGGTCAGGGAAACGCTGGAAAAATCGAACCTGGGTTCCCTAAAAATCGGAGATAAGGTCAACCTGGAAAGGAGCATGAAAGCAGACAGTTTCCTGGACGGACATATCGTCCAGGGTCATGTAGATCAAACCGCCCGATGCACTGAAGTAAGAGAAGCAGAGGGAAGCTGGTATTTCAAATTTGAATATGATCCATCCCAGGAAGATTACATCACTGTTGAGAAAGGCTCAATCTCTATAAACGGGGTCAGCATGACCGTTGTGAATTCAAAGGAAACCTCTTTTGAAGTGGCTGTTATTCCCTACACCTACAACATCACAAATTTTCATCAAATCAAGGCAGGAACCATAATGAACCTGGAATTTGATGTAATCGGAAAATATGTAGCCAAAATTGTCAGGCAGCAACTGGGCAAGGAATAATGCCAATGGATTAAAATCGGCTGAATATCATAAAATTATTTCACACCCGTTTTACGGAATAATATCAATCCTTTCAATTGTTGCATTATGAGGACCAGTTCGCCCAAACAGATGGCTGTTAATATTTCCCTGGCATCTGCATTCATTTCCGCAGTGGTATTGTTTCTGCTGCTTTTCTCAGACAATAACACCGAGCTCCTGGCTGTGATCTTTGGAATACTTGTCATTTTTATTTCTGTTTTCATTGTGGTATACCACATGTTGAACAGTTTTATTTTTGAAAAGATCAATCCTATATACAAGACGATCCATCAGAAGAACATTCCGGAGAAGGATCTGAAGCGTGATCTTGAAGAAAAGGACATCATCAGCGAGGTCAACGATGAAGTAGTTAGCTGGGCAAAGAACAAAACCCGGGAGATTGCCCAGCTCAAGCAAATGGCACGCTACAGAAAGGAATTTCTCGGCAATGTATCGCATGAGCTTAAAACTCCCATCTTTACAATACAGGGATATGTGCTTACCCTCCTGGACGGTGCCATTGATGATCCGGAGATCAATAAAAAGTACCTAAAGAAAGCCGAAAAAAGCATCAACCGGTTGATATACATTGTGGAAGACCTTGAAGCGATCACCAAATTCGAATCCGGCGAGCTCACACTGGACTACGAAACTTTTGATATCGTTTCCCTGATGAAAGATGTATTTGAGACCCAGGAACTGAAAGCTAAGGAAAACGGTATCAGGCTGACCTTTGACTCCAAATACGACAAGCCGATCAAGGTTTACGCCGATAAGGAAAGGATTTTTCAACTGGCTTCCAATCTAATTGTCAACTCTATCAACTATGGGCAAAGGAATGGGAGAACCACGGTATCCTTCATGGATATGGGCGACAACATTCTAATTGAGGTGACCGACAACGGCCTGGGTATCGAACAGAAAGACATCCCAAGGATTTTTGAAAGATTTTACCGGGTAGATAAAAGCCGCTCACGGGAGCAGGGCGGAACAGGCCTGGGTTTGGCAATCGTAAAACATGTGATTGAAGCCCATAATCAAACCATCAATGTAAGAAGCACTCCGGGCAAAGGTACTTCTTTTGCCTTCACCCTGAGCAAAGCGAAGAAGAAATGATAAAAATACTCATTGCACCGGATTCCTTTAAACACAGCCTTTCTTCATTAGATGCGGCCGATAGCATTTGCACCGGAATTCAAAAGATTTTGGGAGAGGTCATAATCTGCCTCTCGCCTGTTGCCGACGGAGGGGAAGGTACCGTTCAGGCGCTGATTGATGCTACTGATGGAATACTGGAAAAAGCGCGGGTACACGACCCGTTAATGAGAATGATTACCGCTTCTTACGGTATTCTGGGAGATGGAAAGACAGCGGTAATTGAGATGGCCAGTGCCTCCGGCATTGAACTTTTAAAACCGGAAGAACGGGATCCCCTTAAAACAACAACCTACGGAACCGGCGAACTGATCAGCCATGCACTGGACAACGAATGCTCCAGAATCATACTGGGGATCGGGGGAAGCGCAACCATTGACGGTGGGGCCGGCCTGCTGGCAGCTTTGGGTGCATTGTTCCTCGATCAAAATGATAAAGCCTTCCTACCCTACGGTGGAAATTTGGATCAAATCCACACGCTGAATTTCGATGCTATTGATCCCCGCCTGAAGGACATCCGGCTCCGTATCGCCACCGACGTGGACAATCCACTGACGGGTGAAAAAGGGGCAGCAGCAGTATATGGCCCACAGAAGGGTGCTGGACCCCAGGAAGTCAAAAAACTGGAAGAAAATCTGAGCAGTTATGCCGATTTGCTGGAAACTTATACGGGAAAACATTTTCATTCCATGCCCGGTGCCGGTGCGGCAGGAGGTTTGGCCATTAGCTTGCTGGCTTTTGCGAATGCACAGATTGAGAGCGGGTTTACATTGATTGCAAAAGAGACCGGTCTGGAAGATAAAATTAAAGAGGCAGATGTGGTCATCACCGGAGAAGGCAAAATTGACGAGCAGACGGCTTACGGTAAAACCGCCTCCGGAGTTGCACGGCTGGCGAAAAAACATAATAAACCCCTGATCGCTGTGGCAGGTGCTGTGGATGAAGGCACAGATGTATTGTACGATAAGGGCTTTGACCTGATCTTACCCATAACAGAGGGTCCTATTGATCTTGAAACTTCACTCCGGGAAGCACCAAAACTTCTGGAAAATACAGGAAAGAGAATTGGCCGGATACTGAAGCTGAATGATAAATTCAAGAGATAATCTCAGTACATAAAAAATTAATATTATGTATTATATCAATCATAGATTGTCTCTCAGTTTATCGATCGACTCCGTATATCCTTTTTCTATGAGATCTTCCACCTGATCCATGTCTGATCTGTTAAATGAGGATAAGTCCGGCTGAATGATTAAATCAGCGTCCTCTGTCTGAAGTTTTGTTGATGCCTGTAAAGTAAAATGAAAGCTGTTTACCAGAACGTCAATGATGTTTTCAGGCTTTTTATAGGAATGTTTCGCGTTTAAGTCAACTCCAATGATGTAACTGGCACCCATATCTTTTAATGTGTGAATGGGAACATTTTCCACAATTCCACCGTCTACTAAAAGTTTCCCTTCAATTTCCACCGGCTTGAATATACCGGGAATTGATGTACTCGCCATAGCAGCATCTGCAACTGAGCCTTTATTCAAAACTATTTTTTTGCCATTGGATATGTTTGTTGCAATCATAGCCAATGGAATAGAGGATTCCGTAAATTTTTTATCACCAATATATTTTGTGATAAGCTCTCCCAGTTTTTCGTTTGAAAGCAGGCCGTATTGAGAAAGAGAAATGCCAGAAATATCCATCCATTCGAGTTCCAACGCTATTTCTTCAATCTCGTTCCATGGTTTGTCAAAGGCATAAAAAACTGAAACAAAAGCCCCTATACTTGTCCCGGCAATGTAATCTACTGATATATTAAGCTCTTCCAGTGCCTTCAAAACACCAATGTGAGCAGCACCAAGTACCGCCCCGCCTCCAAGCGCCAGTCCGACTTTTTTGTCTTTCTTCACTTTTTTAATCTATAACCTGATTTTTATTTTGTCAATTAACGAAAATTAAATTTGGGTAAAATTAAATAAATTTAAAAAAGTTTTTGTTTTTGTAATAGATTCTATTTTTATGTGTCTTATTACTATAAAATGTATGATTCAATCTGAGAAAAGGACCCAAAAAACTAACCTGGGATTAAAACCTAGTTAGGGGTAATCCTTCAACAGTTGTCCCTTAAATTTTAGTTGATCTTTAAAATTAATTCTGTGGAAATTCACATTGATCATTTAAACAAAATTTATGGCAAGGATTTTTATGCCCTTAGGGATATTTCGCTAACCATTGGCAACGGAATGTTCGGGCTCCTCGGTCCCAATGGAGCAGGAAAGTCCACCCTGATGCGCATTCTGGTAACTCTTATGAAGCCTACCACCGGCAAGGTCACTGTCAATGGCATGAACATCCATAAACACCGGAAGAAGGTCCGGCAAATGATCGGATACCTTCCCCAGGACTTTCGATTTTTCTCAAAACTTAAAACGTGGGAATTTCTTGACTATTCAGCAGCTCTTTCCGGACTGAACAATAAAAAACAGCGCAATGAAGCAGTTGACCAGATGCTTGAGGAAGTGGGGCTTTTTGATGCCCGCGACCGCCAGGCAGGAAAGCTGTCAGGAGGTATGAAACGGAGACTTGGTATTGCCCAGGCACTTATAAACAATCCCAAACTGATTGTAGTTGACGAACCGACCACAGGCCTCGATCCGGACGAAAGAATCCGCTTCAGAAACCTGTTGTCCAAAATATCAGGAGAAGAAAGGATCATCATCCTTTCTACCCATATTGTGGCAGACATTTCCAGCACATGTAACCAAATGGCCCTGCTGAATCAGGGAGAGCTTGCCTTCAGGGGCACGCCGGAAGAACTGGTAGATAAAGCAAGAGGTAATGTTTGGCGTGTGATCCTGACCACGATGGAACTGGAAAAGATAAAGGAAGAATACCCTGTTATCTCCACGGTGATGATGGAAAAAGGATGGGAAGTCATACTGGTAGCTGATGAACTCCCTGATTATCCCGGCGAAAGGATTGAACCCGACCTGGAACATGCTTATGTCCATTTCATGGACAAAGAATTAAATCAATATATGGTTAGTGAACTTTAACACCATAAAAAAATGTTCTCCTTCAGCAATTTCAATACGGTTGCCCGGTTTGAGTCCAAAACACTCATGCGGAGCTGGTTTTTGCGCATTTTTGCCATCATTGGCCTGATCGTTCTGATACTCTTCAACATTCTGGTTTCCCAGCAGGAATTTTCTCCGAGGATCCTGCGTGGATTGCCGACCAACATACCCTATGGTTCCCTACTGATATTTAATGTGATTCAGGCTGTTATTGCCTCTTTTCTGGCAACTGACTTCATGAAACGCGACAAAAAGCAGGATACAACGGAAGTCATCTATGCGCGTCCCCTATCCAACGGTGAATATATCTGGGGAAAAATCTACGGCAACCTTCGGGTATTTCTGGCACTGAATGTGCTGATCCTCATCATTCCGCTCATATTTACGCTGGTTACCAAGGATATGGTCTTTGACCCTCTGGGATACGGCCTGTATTTCGTGCTCATCTCCATCCCTACCCTGTTGTTCATTTTTGGGCTCTCATTCTTTCTGATGGCACTGATACGAAACCAGGCAGTGGTGTTGCTTATACTGTTGGGATACATTGCACTGACACTCTTCTATCTCAATGACAAGCTCTTTTATATCTTCGACTATATGTCGTTCAATATTCCCATGATGTGGTCTGAATTTACGGGATTGGCAAATCCTGACCGAATCATACTGCATAAAGCCCTCTACATCTCACTGGGGCTATCCCTGGTTTTTTTTACTGTGCTGTTGATGAAGCGCCTGCGTCAATCGAATTCCAATTACTGGATTTCCATAGCGGGCGGTATTCTTTTCCTGGGCGCAGCTTCATGGCTTACCGTAAATCATGTGGATCAGGAGATCACCATGCGCCGTTTCAGGGATCAACTGATCAAGCTGAACGACCAGTACCTGAAAACTAATGTCCCCGTAGTTAATCAATACAAGCTCAATCTGAAACACGAGGGGGGAAAGGTTAGTCTCATTGCCGACATGACAATTCGTAACAGGGGCAATGAAGCACTGGATACAATAATATTCAGCATCAACCCGGGATTTAAGGTGGATAAGTGCAGCATCAATGGTCAGGAAAACGGATACGACCAAAAACAACACCTGGTCCTCATAGATAGAAAACTTCCGGTCGGTGACTCGGCAAATATCACCCTCAGTTACGATGGCTATCCCGACGAAAGGGTTTGTTATCTTGAAGTGCCCAATGATCTGCTCTTCCGTGGTGAACACGAGATGCTGTTTCGTGTGCCTAAAAAATTCAGCTTCCTCAACTCAGAGTATCTAATGTTTACACCGGAACTGCTTTGGTATCCTCTCCCCGGAACTGGCTTTTCATCAAAAAACGTGGCAGGTTTTCCCAAAAATTTCTCAGATTTTCAGCTCACTGCAGAAGTTGGAAGAAACATGAGGGTGCTTAGCCAGGGCAAACCAACACAGAAAGACAACAAATGGACATTCGAACCGAAAGAGCCGCTCACCTGCCTCTCGGTAATTGCCGGAAAGTACCGGCGCGATTCACTTACCGTGGGAGAAATTACCTACAACATATATTACAAGAAAGATCACGATTTCTACAAACCGTTCTTCAGTGAAGTTCAGGATACCATTCCTTCGCTTATCAACCGGGTAATGGATGATTATGAATCGCAAATCCATCTGGATTATCCATTCCGGGATTTTTCCCTGGTTGAAGTACCGGCTCATTTCTATGCCTACAAGAAAAATTTTACGCTTGCCAATGAAGCCTCACTGCCGCAGATGGTGATGATGAAAGAGCGGGCATATTCGATGAATGGCGCCGACTTTCCAAGAATGGTCAGGCGTTTTCAAAGAAGAGGAAGAGACAGTGATCGTTCACCCGAAGAAATGAAAGCGGATATCTTCAGAAGGTTTATCCACTCCAATTTCATTGAAGGAGAAGACTTCCGCCGGGGGTGGTTCGACCAGGACAACGTAACTGGCAACACCAAGATATTTCCGAATTTTGTTTCCTATTGCAATGATTTTGGAGTGGAGGAATTGCCGGTGATGAATCCTGTGCTGGAACGATACATCGATAACCGGGCAGCCGAAGACAACCGCGGCTTTTTCTTCGGCAACGATGGGGTTGGGGCACAGGAAAGGGCAAACCTCCTGTTACAGGAAAATTCGTTTGCAGAATTGATGAGTGATACATCCAATTTTGTCCGGCTCAGCGATGTGATTGATGTGAAAGGATCCCATTTCATCAACCTGATGAAGCATTTTGCCGGTTCCGCCGATTTTGATCCTGTACTCGACAGTTTCATCGTAGCCAGCAGATACAAAAACAACGCAGGAGAGCAGTTTCTGGATTATGTAAAAAACCGTTACAACGTCGACACAGAAAAGTATATGAGCGATTGGCTTTATGCCAGAGAGTTACCTGCTTTCACCTTCGAAAATGTAGAGGTTTATTCCTATTATAAAGGAGAAAGGCCCAGATATCAGGCTGAAATAACCGTGACGAACACCGGAGGCAGTCTGGGACTTGTACAATTAAGCATGCGCATAGGCCGCCGCAGAAACAGCAGTATGTCGGAAGAGCAAGCCGTCACTCTGGAACCGGGCCAAAGCAAAAGAGTGGGTATCAACGTGGGAGAATCGCCGTCCATGATGATTGCCAACACACTCGTTTCCTCCAATATGCCTTCAACCTTAAGATTTCCCTTAAGAAATATTGAAGAGGATGAAAATGCAGCAGGGGGTGCGTTTGTCAGGGAGACTGAACCTCCCAAACCAAATGAAGAAGCCATTGTAGTTGATAACGAAGATCCCTATTTCCGTCTCCTGGAACCTGAAAAAGCTACCAAGTTAAGGGATCTGCTCAGAAACAAAGAAAATCAGGATGAATATACCGACGTCAATGTTTGGCGACCTCCGGAAGAATGGCAAAAAGCCATTCACAACCAGTTCTACGGCAAAGTGAAATTATCAGCTGTATA
>JAGXLC010000155.1 GCA_018334875.1 Bacteroidales bacterium
CCTCTTATAAGCTTACTAATGAGTTACTCCGTTAGCATGAATCTTTAATTTTGTAATTTTTAACTCTTAAAATAATATTTTATGAAACAACTAGAATTCATTCAAAAATTAGTTATTATTTATGGTCTGCCTGTTTTGCTTATCATTTTTTCACTTCATTCATGTGATTTAGTAGATGAAGCAGAGGACGAAGTTAAGCCTTTTCAGGCAGATGATTATGAATCAAATGATACACGTGATGAAAGTGCTACAATTGATCTTTCTACGGATATTGAAGCTACAATATTTCCAGAAGATGATGTTGATTTTTATGAATTTCAAACTGAGAACACTGGTGAATGGGACAAGGTAGAATTTGATGTCAGTAATGTTTCAGAAGACCTTGAAATCCAAATCATCGTGTACGATGAAAATGGCGAGAAAGTATTTGATGATCACTCAGATACCCCTGGGGCCAGTTTAACTTCCACATTTGAAACCAAAGGCGGAACTTATTATGTTGAAGTTAAAAGCCGCTGGGGTGGTGAGATAGGAAAATATACCTTAAATGTAAGTAATCTGGATTACAATGATGAATATGCTCCTAATGATTCCCGGGATGAGGCTCATGATTTAGGTACATTACCTGCAGAGGAAGTTAAAGGGGTAATTGTCTCTGGTGATGAACAAGACTGGTTTAAATTTACTACAGAGAATGAACGCATATGGGATTATGTTCAGTTTGACGTGACAGATGTTGCCGAGGACATGGAAATTAACTTAGCTGTTTATAACTCAGAAGGAGAAGAAGTTTTCAGCAAACATACAAGTACACCTGGCGCTAACCTGACAGAAGTCAAACTTCCGACTTCTGGTGGAACCTATTATGTTGAAGTTAAAGACCGCTGGGAGGAAGATTCAGAATCAGGGGATTATACTCTGGATATAGCAAATCTTGATGCGAATGACGAGTATGAATTTAATGATACGCGTGATGATGTATATGATTTAGGTACTACTTCAATCTTGGATATTCAGGGGGCAATAATATATACTGATGAAGACAATGGAGATCTGGATTGGTATATGTTTGAATCTACAAGTAATGAACCATTTACTTTAAGTTTTACAGATCTGGATGAAGATCTTGAGGTATACTTTGAAATTGAAGATGAATCAGGAAATGATTATTCTACCTCAAATAGCCCAGGGGCAGATTTAAATGTAAGCAGTGATGATATGAGAGATATCGAAGCTAAAGATGGCGGTATATATTATTTGAAAGTAAGAGGCCATTGGGGTGGAGGAATTTTTGGAGGAGATCGTGGAGATTATACCCTCTCCATTGAACAATGATTATTTTACCATTTACCCCGGTTTTTATGTTGACCGGGGTAAATGGTCTATTTTTATTACCTCAACTGACAGCCGTAATATCATTTCTTATTCAGACATAAAATACGCCGCAGGCAATGCAATGACTTTCCATGATTTTATAGAAAAGAAGTCCGCTATCGGTTTGAGGGACGACGGAAAGCTCAGCAGATATTACAATTGATCCCGGAGCGGTCTTTGAATTTGATCTGGATAAAGAGCTTTATATTCCTTCTGAGGGTGGGTATATTTATCCGCCCTCATTTTTTACATTCCTGATAGTATCCTGAGTATTTTGCTGTGGTTTTGTTCCGGGAATGCTTTTTAGAGGCTGGTTTTATCGCGCGCTCTGACGAGGCGCCGGGAATGGAGGGGGTAACCTGGTGCTACTGCTGTTTGCACCCTGGCCGGGGCAAGATTCCTCAGGGGTTGAAGCCCCGGAAAGGTAAAAGCATAGGGTGGATCGTGCAGATTTAATATCCATTAACGGAAAACGATATATTAATCAGCGGTTACTTGTCCGGCTCTGACGGATCAGCGAAATCAGCGTGAGACAATTAATTTCGTTTGCAGCTTTGGCTGCGGTGGAAATAATTCGGGAGAAAACTGTTCAGGGAATTCTGGTTAAATTTGTAATATTTTGGAATTTTATGTACATTAAAATCCTTTCGTTAAACTTGAAGAAAAACCAGTGTTATGAAATCTCCTTTGGACCTTGCCGATGAAGCGTTTTTGGAGCTTGATGAACTCCTGCCTTCTTCTGAATATACATTTCAGAGTACGTATTTACGGAATTTCCGGGTTTTTTCCGGAAAGATGAAAACTATGCTGGATGATTTAAAAAAACTGGCTTCTACCACGGATGTTCCTCTTTTGATAACAGGTTCCACCGGGGTAGGGAAGGAGCTGGCTGCAAAATTCATGCATTATGAGGTTGACCGGAGCTCCGGGGAATATATTGCAATCAACTGCACCAACATGAATAAGGAAATGTTCGAGGCGGAGCTGTTTGGTTACAAGGGAGGTGCTTTTACGGGAGCCAGCAAGGGTGGTCATCACGGGTATATTCGACAGGCATCTCAGGGAACGCTATTTTTGGATGAGATCAGTGAGGTTGATACCGATCTTCAGGCCAAACTCTTACGGGTTCTGGAGGAGAAGGAATACTACCCGATGGGCGGCAACCGGAAGGAACAGGTCAACTGCCGGATGATATTTGCAACCAATAATAATCTGGAAAAAATGGTGGACCGGGGAACGCTCAGGAAAGATCTTTACTACCGGCTTAATGTGGTAAAAGTAGATATACCTCCGCTGGAGCAACGGAAAGAGGAAATTCTGCCCCTGCTTGCATTCTTTGTTAAGCAGTTAAATCATGATTTCAAAAAAGATGTGCGGTACATTCAGGGAAAAGTGCTAAAATTTATGTACCTCTATAACTGGCCCGGTAATATCCGGGAATTCCAGAATTTTATAACCCAGATCATGGTATTTATTGAAGGAGATACCATCAGGTTTGAACATCTTCAAACAAAAGATGAGCTGGACAGAATGAATACCCGGTCGTTCTCCACCCAGTGGCAACCGGAAAAAAAATCGAAACGGGAAATTATCGATGAATTGTTAGAAGAACCTTTTGATCTGGAAGTTTTTACCATGGATATTGTGCGGGCAGCCCTGGAGAAATTCGGGGGCAACAAAAGCAAGACCGCCCAATTTCTTGGACTGAAACGCGAACAATTGTATAACCGATATAAAACGGATTGATATGCACGATTTGACACCTCCGAAATGTTGCACATGCATTCTGTGTAATTTCTTACAAGATCGGTCCGAAAGAAACACCGAAATTGTAAGTTTTCTCACAAAGTATTTTTTGTTTGCCATTTATGGGTTCACTTAAACGAATTGTTTTTCAGGATTCTATAAACTTTGGTACAACAATTGGTATTAAGTTAAACAGGAAAGAAAAAGATCATGAAAGTTTTGAATATAGATGATTCGACAGTCAATAACATGTTAATGGAAAATTTGCTGGCCGCACATGGATTTGAGAGTCTGTCGGTGATAGAGGGTGAAAAAGCTGAGGAGTATATAGAGGATTATCAGCCCGATGTCATCCTTCTTGATCTGATGATCCCGGATAAAAGTGGATTTGAAATATTGAAGGCGCTTAAGGCGAAGCATATCAACATACCTGTGGTGGTCATAACTGCAGTGGAATCCAGGGATGTTCGGGAGAAAATTCTAGATTGGGGGGTTGCGGAGTACCATACCAAACCGATCGATTCAGACAAATTGATAGAGAGCATTCAAAAGGCAACAGCGGCCTGCTAATAAATTACTAAAATAAAATTTCGGAGGTGTCGTAAATGATAAAATCAAATCATCAATGGGTCAAGTACGCTTTAATTTTTATGCTGAGCCTGGGTTACCTGTCAGCATACGGCCAGCTTGATACACAGGAAAAGGAGCTTAAATCCTTCTATGGTACAAATATCAGTCAGAATATGAACGGACTGGTACTTAACCGCACGGTGATGAGCGGTCAGTACCAGAAAGAGAGAAGGACTTTTGAAATGGGTATTCTGATGAATGAGTTCAAAGCTGTATCGGGTTTTGTTTTTAAGCACCGGTATTTCTTAAATAAGACTGAAGATGGAGAAGTCTATCAGCCTGAATCCTATGCTTTGCGGCCCCATCTGTTTTACAGGTTTGTGTACAACAGCAACATGCCTGAGAATTATTTAAACCACCCTGTTTATGAGGGAAATGGGAGTATAGATTTAATGAAAAATTCCCGCCATACCATCAACACCATTGAGCATTATTTGGGAATTGGTCTGGAAATAGATGTTTGGGATAATATGTATCTCAACACTTCTGTCAGTGGTGGTTTTTATTTCTTCAAAGATAATATGGAGGCGGTCCGGATTGACGGACAATTACTGCCAGAGGCTTCTACCGGCGTAACATTCAATGTAAGCACCGGAATCGGTTTCCATTTTTAGCCTGGAAGCTTCGGCGGGCAGGCTCGCCTTCGCGAAGCTTCAGCGGAGCAAGGCAACCCCGCATTAGAAAAACCGGCCTTTTCAAAGCGTCAGAAACCCGCATCTACTGAGTTTTGCTACATGAAGATGAAGAACATGCGGGTTCAATGGAGATTGATTTGAATTACTTAAGCTTTGCAGCAATATGATATTGTATTACAGAATTCTAATAAACTTGAACAACAATTAATTATTTAAGAATAATTCGGGTTAGGTATTGCCTGTCAAAACTGTAAGATTTTTTATAATTTCCATCAAATCCTTCCTCCAAAAGCCTGTTCTTGTCATTTTCCCGGTGTTGTAAACATTAAAATTAATTTAGATGCAATAAATTATTTTGTTATTAGTTCATTGCTCATAAATGGTCTTATAAAAAATTAAAATAAGAGTTCTATGAGCATTTTCCGACCGGCCTTTTTTATAGTGCTGATCACCCTTTTCAGTTGCGGAGATCAAACGGACGAGGACCCTTATCAAAGTTATTCCCAGCAAGAATTACGGTTTATGGCTCAATTTGAGCATGATCTGTTGAATCAAATGGCACGGAAAACCCTCTCGGTTCAGCGCAAAACCGTAAATTCTCCTGATGAGATAAAGCCCCTTCAGGAAAGAGATGTGAAGCCGGTGGTATATAACCAGCTTCTTTCGACTCAATACATGGAAAAGGATCATCAGAAGCAGGTATTCATTGCCCAGATGCTTCCTCAGATATTGATCACCAAATTTTATCTGGATCAGCAGAGAAAAGTATTGGAAATATTAATGTCTGAAGATTCCCTTATGGAGGAATTTGATTTGGAAAAGAAACAGGCATTTATAGAGCAACAGCAAAAAAAGTACGGTGCTGAAACAACCGGTGAACTAATGGATAGATTGAGCACCCATCCCACCAGCATTATTTTGGCCCAGGCTGCTGTTGAATCAAACTGGGGCAGTGCACGGAGTTATTCGGAAGCCAACAATCCGTTCCAGGTCTTGTCAGTTGATTCTTCCGAAGCCCGGCTTAAAACATTCGCTGAAGACGGGAGTGTCGTTTATTTAAAAAAATACGATAACCTGCCGGCTTCTGTAGTGGATTATTTTCGGAATATAAACCGTGCGGACCGGTTGGCCCCTTTTCAGAGAAACCGGCAAACTACCGACAATCCTTTGGAATTGGTGCAATATCTTGATGCTTATGCTCCCGGATACGGTGAAAAATACATTCAGACGCTGGCCAATGTCATACGCAGGAATAATCTAACCCGCTACGATACCTGGGAGATTGACTCTTCTTATATTAATATATTAACCAGGGATGAAATGCGGGCTATACTAAAAGCCCAAACCGAAAGAGAAAAAAATATTGTCTCTTCCGATGCACAGCATATTAAAAAGATACAATCGAGAAGTGTTGACGTCCAGTACAGGGAAATCACCGGTCCTGAGTCGATTATCGAGGTCGACAGCAAATATGTCGTACCCAATGTTTATACCAACGTGATCGATCTGAAGTATCTTCCTTTGGAGGAGCGGAAGAAGAAATTCCTGGATATGTTGCTTCCTTCGGTTTTAACGGCTTCCTATGGTATACGGCAAACCCGGAAACGAATTTCTGCCATTCAGGAAAGCAAAGCACAAAACCAACCCCTATCCCCCTCGGACAGTGTATTTCTCCAGAAACAGCTAAAAGACTGGAGGGCCGATGATATAGAAGAATTACTGAATGTGAAGCTGATTACACGTCCGAACAGCATTATGCTGGCTCAGGCTGCCCTGGAAACCGGTTGGGGCAGTTCCAGGTTTTTTGTAGCAGCAAACAATACCTTTGGTGTCTGGTCATTTAATTCGAATGAATCAAGGATACGCGCCCTTGGAACACGGAATGGCACTCCGATATATGTAAGAAAATACGGAAATTTGTCAGCCAGCATTATAGATTATTACAAAGTAATAGCCAAAGGCCCTTATGATGAATATCGTAAAGCCCGACAAAGAACAGATGACCCCTATGAGCTGGTGGAATATTTGTTTCGGTACAGTGAGATGGGCCAGGAGTATATTGACCGGCTAAAAACGGTTATGCGAAAGTCGGATTTGGTACAATATGATGATTACCAGATTGATCCGGCGTTTCTAAAAACAGAATAAAATTTTTCACACAATATAACTTTTAATCCTTAAGCTTATCGGTTTTATGAATAATCAACATCAACTCAAGTCATCATTTTTGTTTTTCTTCGTTCTGGTTATCGGATTGTTGCTTCAATCGAGGTCTTTACCGGCACAAAGTACAGGGGAAAATCACCTCAATTGTTTTACTTATCATCGGTTTGGAGAACAAAAGTATCCTTCCACGAATATTGATACCGAGCTTTTCGAACAACACTTAAAGTTTCTGCATGAAAACGATTATACAGTGTTAACATTTGGGGAAGCTTTGGACAAGCTGAAGTCTTCGGATAAGGTTCCCGAAAAAACCGTAGTATTGACAGTGGATGATGGGTACAAATCTTTTAAGACAGATGCGGTCCCCCTTTTGGAAAAATATGGTTTTTCGGCCACTGTTTTTTTATGCACTCAATATGTAGGCAAATCCGGCTATTTA
Source organism: Bacteroidales bacterium (assembly GCA_018334875.1). NCBI lineage: Bacteria > Pseudomonadati > Bacteroidota > Bacteroidia > Bacteroidales > Bacteroidales bacterium. The sequence continues at coordinate 6,991 of JAGXLC010000155.1, forward strand.
TCCTGGGATGACATACGGGCACTGCAAGATAAAGGTTATGAATTTGGCAACCATTCCCATTCCCACGATCATTTTTTGAACTACTCTGATGAACGCACGCGGGAAGAATTTAAGAAAGACCTTGCTCAGGCGGAGCAAATTTTTCAACGGGAGCTTGGCTACAAACCGGACTTTTACTGTTATCCTTACGGAGAATACAATCCGGATATACAGAATATTTTGAGGGAAAACGGTTATCAGGCCGGTGCTGCGCAAAAATCCGGGGTCATCCGGACGGGGAGTGATGTGTATGCCTTGCCCAGGTTTCCCATGAATTCAAACTATGGGGAGATCAGTAAATTTCGTTCCAAAGCCCGGATGAAAGCTTTGCCTGTTATAAAAAAAGAACCTGAAAATCCGGAAATTAAAAACACCAATCCTCCTCAGTTAACGCTTCAAATTGATCCGGATAAGATCAATACGAATCACATTCAGTGCTTTGTTAACGGAAGAAAAATCTGTACTGTCTCCCGGCAGAACAACTCCCGTTTTACTCTTACCGTACAGTCTACTGAAAAGCTCCAAACCCGGCGTACTTTGTATACCATTACCGCCCCCTCAAAGTCAGGGAGCGAGTGGCACTGGTATTCGCATCTTTGGGTAAATACCCAATACGGGGAATAGTGCACCGGTTTGTTTGCTTTTATAGATTTTTGTTATTTTGAATCATGATTGACCCATAATTTTATGCTTATGAGTGATAAACGTTTTAATATCACTAAATTATATCATGATTCCAGGCAGGTACTCTTTAAGCCCAAAACATACTTCTCATCCATGGAGACAGAAGGGGGGTGGGAAGAACCCATCCTGCAAACATTCCTGTATGGTGTTTTATCCGGCCTTTTCATTCTGCTATGGAGCCTTCTGGATGTTATAGGTATCACGGAGGGTGTTTTTAGCGGGGATGTAGGCGTTGTAGGTTTTTTTAGTACCATCTTCGGAGCCGTCATAGGCCTTTTTATCGGAGCCTTTATTATTCTGATCATTTCGGCTATTTCTGATGGAAACAGGGATTTTGACAGTTGTTTGCGGATAGCAGCAGCCATTATGGTCCTTCTTCCTGTCAATGCCTTTCTGGGATTTTTTGATGGCATTAGTTATGTTCTTGGAGCGGTGATCAGCCTGGGAGTTAATCTTTATGGGGTCTATATGCTTTATATTGCACTTACGGTTATTCTGAAAGCGGAAAGCAAAGCTGCCAGGACCATTTCTTATATTCTCGCGGGATTGTTGGTATTGTTCCTGGTGGCTGTTTTGTTTGCACGAAATGCTGTGATGAAGTATAATGAAAGGATTGAACGGGAGAGGGGGGAGATGGTCCGTGAGATGAATGGGGAAGATGAAGTCCGTGGCAAGGCAAGGGTGCATTCCCAATTTTTTCCAAAAGAGAAAGAAAATATATTTCATTCCTACGGAATTCCGTAAACCAGAACATCACTTATTACCCGACCGGCAGCTGCCGGATGACATCTTTGTAGGCCCAGATGTAAATCCGGGTACCTAGATTCACATAAAACCGCAATCCATCAGTCGCCGGATGAAATAAAAGAGGGTGCTTGGAAAAAATCGGGCATGCACCCTTGCTGTTTTTTAAACCATTCCTTCTTGCAGGAAATGTTTCGGAACTTTCTGTCCGCTTTTATTCCTGATTGATTCGGGTTAGGATTCTGAAGTACCTTTTTCCTGTTTTCCGGAGGGGAAAAATTGCTGGTAAGCTTTAGTGATCGTCGATTTCATGGTATTTACCTCATTGCTGATGTTTGTGCTGAGCTTTTCCCAGTTTTCCCCTGTGGATTTTTGTAGATCACCGGCTTTGTTCCTGAGATTTTCCTGTTGCTTTTTCAGATAATCCACCTGATTAAACAACTGGTCGCGAAGCTGACCCGATGATTGTTTTGCCCTGTCTTCCAGATCGGTTATCCATGCACCCAGGTCGTTCAACCAGCCTTGGGTTCTTTCGTAAAAATTTTGTTTTTCCGCATTAACCTTCTCGGCATATTCTTCAAAAGCAGTTGCGGCTTCATTCCATTTTTCCTGAGAAGAGTCAATCATGTTTTGGTAAAGGGTGTTTAATTTCTCCTTTTCTTCATCAAGGTTTTTAATTTGTTCTTCCCAATTGCTCAGTTCTTTATTGATTTCGTCCAGGTTTTTCCGGGCATTCATTTTCGCTTCCAGGTAATTGGCTTCCATATCATACATTTTGGAAAGCAGCTTTTTTGTTAAAATTTCTGACCGTTTTTCGTAAATTTCTCTTTTCTTTTCCATGATGGTAATTTT